>NZ_CP042325.1:1800000-2100000 GCF_007904105.1 Corynebacterium sp. sy039
TTCACAGGTTTGTCCTGCTCAGATTCCTGTGGTTCTTCAGAAGGAGTAGGTTCCTGAGTTTCCTCACTTGGCGTTGGTTCCTCAGACTCCTGAGGTTCCTCGCTAGAGGTTGGTTCCTCGGAATCTCCAGGTTCCTCAGTTTCCTTGGAAGGCTTAGCAGGCTCAACCTCCTCTTCCTCAGAAGGAGTAGGTTCTTCAGATTCCTGTGGCTCCTCACTAGGTGGAACCTCAGTCTCCTCATCAGGACAAAGAGTAATATGCTGGAAACCCTGATCACAGTTATCCTCACCACCATTAAGCGGACCAAAATAATTCACCGCAGGATTCAAGTGAAGATTAAACGTCGACTGATAAGCACCATATTTATATGCACCAGCAGACTCAATGTCAGTACCAATCGTGTCAAACCGATCAGTGTTACGAGTAACAGCACAGGTACCCACACTCGTTAAACCATGCTTCGTACCTTGCTCAGCATACAAAGCAGCAATCTTCTCATTCTCCAAAGCGATTTCTTTGTTGCGCTGCTCAATCTCTGCTTTACGAGCTGGAGACGCAGACTCATCCTCAGGAATCATTGGGATAGACACAGGAGGTAGTTCATCAGTACGACCCCACGCATAATCTTTCAGACTCTGGCAACCCTCTTCAGCGCTACCAGGTCCACCTTCCTCAGAAGAACACTTCCACAGCATATTCTCCGCACGAATCGGAATATAGGTATCCTCACCAACTGCTTCCACAGTACCGGTAACCTCAAAAGTGAATACACCCAGCGCGTTCAAGCCGATTTGATAGAAATCCCAATCAGGCTGATCAGCAAAAGAAGAGCGCTGGACACCATACTGCATACCCTCTTGATCGCTCCGATTCTCAGGATAGCCATCATATTTCAACAAAGAACCAAAAAGATTCTTCACAAAAGACGACACATGATATGTCTCGTTATCCTTTAGTTCCTCCATTGAATCAACAATAGGAACCTGGTAATCCACCATCTTTGCAGGAACATAGCTCCAGCTAAAATTATCAGAAGAGTAGTATTTTTGCGCCGGCATATGCGTCAACCTAATCGACACATCTTTCACCGTAGATGGGATCATAATCTGCGCACCACGAGAGGTTTGGATGTGATCCTCAGACATCGCCAAAGGTGATAACTGCACCTGCCACGTGACCTGTGTTTCATCCCCCACCTGTTTTACACAGGTAGAACCTGTATCACAGTTCGCACCACCCCACGAACCACGAACATTATCCCTGCTATCGGCTAATACTGAGGGGGGGGGGCTAGAAAACCCGCACCAAGCACACTTACGGCAACAGTCGCCGCAGCACGCTTAGCAAAACGATTCAACAACATTATTTCCTCTATTCTCCTAGGAAAAAGAACAAAAACACTTTCCAAGCCATTCTCAGCCCCAAAACACAAAGCTGAGAAAAACCTAAAAGCCCCCTCATCATAACCCAAGACATAAAGAAAGTCCTAGCACCAATGGTGCCAGGACTCTTGCATGAAACAAAAATTACGCTACGCGCAGATGACCACCCGTGGTTACTTTAGGGCGGTCTTTCTTCGCTACAGTCTTAGCCTGCTTAGCGACGTTATCCTTCACACTTTCAGCGATAACGGTCTTAGGTGCAGGCTTAGATTCCGGTTTAGAATCGGCAGGTTTGTCCTCAGGTTTTTCTTCCTTATCCTCAGGCTCTACAACAGCAGTAACAACCTCACCCTGCTCAGCATCAACGTCTGTGTCAGGCACAGTTGGCGGAACAACAGGCTTAACCGGTTCCTCACGTTCCTCAGGACACTCAGCTGGCTTCACAGGCTTAGATTCAGAAGGAGTAGGTTCCTGAGTTTCCTCACTTGGAGTGGGCTCCTCAGACTCTACAGGCTCATCGCTAGAGGTTGGTGCCTCAGAATCAGTTGGCTCCTCTGTTTCCTTGGAAGGCTTAGCAGGCTCAACCTCCTCTTCCTCAGAAAGCGTAGGCTCTTCAGATTCCTGTGGCTCGTCAGAAGGCGTTGGCTCCTCAGACTCTACAGGCTCCTCACTAGGTGGAACCTCAGTCTCCTCATCAGGACACAACGTAATATGCTGGAAGCCCTGGTCGCAGTTATCCTCACCACCAAGCAACGGACCATAATATTGCACCGCAGGGTTCAAGTAAAGATTAGATATCCGCACATACTCACCATACCTGTAACCACCATGCTCAATATCCTTACTAATCGTGTCAAAACGGCCAGTATCACGAGTAACCGCACACGCACCCACACCAGTCAAACCATGCTTTGTACCTTGCTCAGCATACAACGCAGCAATCTTCTCATTCTCTAACGCAATCTCTTTATTACGTTGCTCGATTTCTACTTTACGAGCTTCAGACGCAAACTCATCCTCCGCAATCATAGGAATAGACACAGGAGGCAACTCACCCGTACGATTCCATGCGTGTTTTTTCAAGGGTGCACAACCTTGATCAGGGCTACCAGGTCCACCCCCCTCAGAAGTACACTTCCACAACATATTATCCGCACGAATCGGCACATACGTATCCTCACCGACAGCCTCAACAGTACCGGTAACCTCAAAAGTAAAGATACCTGGCATATTCAAGCCAATCTGATACGTATCCCACGCTGGTTGATAGGCAAAAGAAGACGGATCAGCACCAGTAGTGGAAGTAGGTTGTTTACCATTGGTATACTTATAGAAGGGACTTACTTTATAGCGTTCTTCATTTGCTTTATCTACCTGATTATCGTCAGAGATAAAAGGATCACCAGAAAATTCAGCAGCATCCCTGATGGGAACATCAAAATCTACTTGCTGAGCAGGCACAAACGAACCATACCCTCTATCACTTTCAGATTTGGTCGTTTCGATAATATTTCCATCCAAATCTTTCCACACATATACAGTAGCGTCATCAGTAGATACCTGCTCTGTTGGCATATGCGTCATCTTGATAGACACATCTTTAACCGTGGAAGGAATCATAATCTGCGCACCACGAGAAGTCTGCTTGTGATCTTCAGACATCAACAAAGGCGATAATTGTACCTGCCAGGTAACCTGCGTTTCATCCCCCACTTGTTTTACACAGGTAGAACCAGTGTCACAGTTCGCACCACCCCATGTACCATGAACATTATCGTAGCCACCGGCTAATACCGAGGGGGGGGGGCTAGAAAACCCGAACCAAGCATACTCGCGGCAACCACAGCCGCAGCACGCTTAGCAAAACGATTCAACAACATTATTTCCTCTATTCTCCTAGGAAAAAGAACAAAAAGCACTTTCCAAGCCCTCTCAGCCACAAAACAAAGCTGAGAAAAACCTAAAAGCACACTCATCATAACCACAGAACAGGAAATATGCCAGCTCATGCGTCGCTAAGTACGTCGTATTTTCTTCGCTATCCATGTCACACCAACAGGCAAAACAGTAAACACAACCGTCCCCACACCCGACAACACCAACGCACAACCCCCACCCACACACTGCACAAGCGGAGCACCACACACATACCCCACCAACATCGCCGAACTATTCACCGAACCCATCGTCGACAAAGCCTTCGGACGCACCCGCACATCAACAGCCCCCACCACCAACAACCGCAACGCCCCAACCTGCACCGCATTACACACCCCCGCAACCAACGCACACACCACCCCCACAATCACACTACGACCCACCCCAACACCAGCAATCGCAACACCCATCACCACACCACCAACAATCAACACCACAAACGCATTCCCCTCACGCACCCGCGACGACAACCGCGCCCCCACAATACGCCCCACAACAAACCCCTGACCCAACACCGCATACCCCAAACCCCCAGCATGCAACTCATTCAACGCAAAAAACACCAACGCCACGTTATACACCGACGTAAAAATAATCGCCACCCAAATACTCTGCAACGCCACACGCGCCTGCCGATGACGCAGCAACAACGAAGGCGCTTCCACCAAACGCCGCCAAAAACTACGCTGATCTCCCCCTGCACCCTGACACTGCTCATCATCACCCACACGCGGTGCCCCCACCACGCACAACACCACAATCACACACAGGTTCACAACAATCTCTGCGAGAAACGCACCAGAAAGCGACACCCGCTCAACCACCACACCGCCAGCAGCTGAACCAACAAAACCACCAACAAGACGCGCAGTATCAAGCCTGGAAAACACCTGCGCCGCCGCCAAATCAGGCGCAAGTTTTTCCGTTAACGAAAAAATCGCCGGGATACTCACCCCAGCCAACGCCGAACTAACCAACGTCCCCGCAATCAACACCACAGGACGCAAAAACAAAACCAGCGTCACCAGCACCACTATCTCACCAATAATGCTGCCAATGGCAACAGTACGGATTGAAAACTTATCAAACACCGGCGCTAAGAAAGGCGCAACAAAAATACTCGCACACGCACTCGCAATAAGCGTACCGCTGACCACCCCCGCACCCGCCCCCGTCGTAGCAAAATGCACAGACACCCCAATACTGGTCATAGCCCCACACAACACAGTCAAAAAATACGCAATTATTAGGGCTTTGACCTTGTGCATTGCTACTTACCTTTCATCGCATGGAGTGAGCAAATAATGCGATAGCTGTTGCCACAGACACGTTGAGTGATTCCACCTTATCGCTCATCGGTATCGAAAAACGCATTGACGCTAAAGAATCAAGTTGCGTCGACGGCCCATGACGCTCGCTGCCCATCAAAATAGCAAGCCGCTGCTGCACCTGTGCGATCTCGCTAATGGGGTGGGCGGCGTCGGCGCTTAATGTTGCTAACGCAATGCTGTGTTCTTGGACATAGCACACAAAATCGCTGCGCTGCGCTAATACAACCGGCAATGCAAAAACTGTCCCTCGGCTAGCACGCACTAAACGACGATCCACAATAGATGTTAAGTCACTATCTACTAGCACCACTGCCGAGGCATTCAGCGCACACGCAGTTCTGGTAATAGCCCCGATATTCCCCGCCAGCTTTACCCCATCTAGCACAATAATATCGCCATGTAGATGTGTAATATCGCTGAGCTGAGCAGGCTGCGGAACCTGTGCCAGCGCAAACAGACGAGAGCGTTTTTGCGTCCCAAAAAGGTGCTTTGCCACATGAACTGCCAAACGATACACAGGTAATCCGTGTTCGTCGAGTGCCCTCTGGGTAGGAGCATCAATCTCAGTGTCACCTGTAACAAATACCTCCGTGAGCACAATTCCATGCGCGAGCGCTTGAACGATATTCTCACCGTCATCAATGACAAATAGATCGCTGTCAGTATGAGCATTATCCGCGCTGAGAGCTTGTGCAATGCGTCTTACCTGGGCGGTTGTCGGGTCGTCGAGAAGCGGAATGTGGGTAGTGTGCGGGGAAGAATGCTGCGAAGTATCCGTCATTCCTCTATCTTGGCACACGCGAACCTAATGTCAATTAGGCTTTGTGGGTGACTCCGCAGAAATAAAAAAATTCTTTATGCCCCTGGCATAAAGAAAAATGGAGGGAATGACGGGAATCGAACCCGCGTCTTCAGCTTGGAAGGCTGAGGTATTAGCCACTATACGACATTCCCACAACGCTTTGCGCTTCCTCAGAGAGTAGTACAAACCTTGCAAAAAACAAAATCTCCTGCTCGAACCGCCTCTTTTCCATCTCCTCCCCGCACTTTCCTTCGCAATTGCCGCCACCGTTTCCCGCCGCTTTTCCAGCAGGGAAACAGCACAATTGCAGCTAAAAACTTTTAAGAAAAATTGCCCGGATAATATACGCACTCACCTGCTCTTTTTCTTGATCTTCCTTAGAAAATGTGCCGGTCGATAGAAACACACGCGTCGAATTGCTGAGAAAACTTAGTTACTATGCAACCATGAAACCGAAGATAATCGACATTGATACTGGTCATGAGCTATGGACAGCTATCGAATGTGCTACATTTTCTCACACTGCTCGCGGCACATTCACCAGCTATGCAGGACGCGGACGCGCACCAGCACCCGTCGCTAAGCTTCATGGACTTACTCTCTGGGACCGTAAAGACATTGAAGAGTGGGTAGCGACGCGCAAAAAGACAAAATCATCGCACAACTCTTGAGCCTGCGCATAGGAACTATTTTCGACGCTGCGTCGTTGGGGAATTAGAAAACTTAAGCCGTAATTCTCGCCTGGTTCGGAGTGCCCATGCTGATTTTACTTTCCCTACTTGCTCTTGCTGTTGTCGCACTAGCGCTTCGCGCTAAAACAAACAATAAGCAGCTAGAACAAGGAAAATTTGAGGATGCCATTGCCGACGCGCGTCGTTGGACTGAGCGTTTGGGTTCCCAAGTTCTCACTATTGCAGGCACCGATGCCGCGTCTACGCAGGCTATTGCTGATGCCTCTGAGCGCTATACTGCAGCTTCTTCACAAATCGCCCAGGCCACCACAGTTCGCCAAGCAGAACTTGCGCGAGAATCAGCTCTTGAGGGCTTGTACTATATGCACGCAGCGCGCGAAATCATGGGGCTGCCCGCAGGTCCAGAGTTGCCGCTTCTTGAGGGGCAAAAGAAAGCTGGAAAAGTCACCGAAACACGCACTATCACTCAAGAAAACGGTCAAGTGCTCACTGCTTCTCCCGTCGCTACCGACGTCACCCCAAACTACTACCCCGGTGGAGTTGTCGCAGGTCGCCCAGTGCCAGCTGGCTGGTATTCTGCACCTTGGTGGGCTGACGCCATGCTTTCTGGGGTGTGGACTGGTCTTTCCTTTGCAATGTGGAGTTCTCTCTTTACCGGAATGAGCGGTATCAATAGTGATGCCTGGTCTGATGGCTATGCCGACGGCTACCAAGAAGGACTCGATGCCGCAGATTCCGGTGCAGATGCAGATTTCAGCGATGCTGGCTCTGACGATGGTGGTTTCTTCAATTTTGATGGCTTCGGCGATTTCGGCGGCGATGGCTTTGACTTCGATTTCTAAGCATTTGCCCACTGATCGCACCCATCACACCCATAGCACCAGTACTGCCGCACGCAATAATAAAACCTGGTAGTCCACCAGGACAACCAGGTCAAAATCCACAAACTACTTAGTTTGTTTCTGGCGCAGCAGGAACCTCAGGGGCAATACCAGTACGCTCATAATCAGCAAGAATATCAATACGACGCTGATGGCGCTCCTCTTTAGACCACTCCTGCTCCAAGAATGCATCAACAATAGCCAATGCCTCTTCCTCGGAGTGCATTCGCCCACCAAGCCCAATCAACTGTGCATTATTATGCTCGCGTGCCAACCGAGCAGTCTCAGGCGACCAGGCCAGAGCACAACGCGCGCCACTTACCTTATTAGCAGCGATCTGCTCACCATTTCCTGAACCACCTAACACAATCCCTAAAGAACCAGGATCATTGACTACACGACTTGCTGCTTCAATACAAAACGCAGGGTAATCATCTTGAGCGTCATACACATACGCACCACAATCAATAACCTCATGCCCTTGTTTTTCTAAATGCTCAGCAATAATGTTTTTCATCTCGAACCCTGCATGGTCCGCTCCAAGATATACGCGCATACTCTTTATCCTATCCAAAACCCCAGCAGAACTCTCAGTCAAAACGAGGAGATTCGCTACGCGAACGCTTAATCTCAAAGAAATAAGGATACGAAGCCAACTGCACCGCCGCGTCGAAAAGCTTTCCGGCTTCTTCACCACGCGGAATACGAGTAATAACCGGACCAAAGAATGCGGTATCACCCATTTTTACCACGGGAGTTCCCACTTCATCCCCCACTGCATCCATAGCGGTACTGTGATACTTACGCAATTGCTCATCCCACTGCTGTGTATGAGCAACCTGCGCATATGCACTATCCAAACCAACTGCGACCAAAGACTCGCTAATCAACTCATCATAAGCGTCATACCCTGCTTTTGCACCCTGCCCACCAGGGTGAATACGAGTTCCTAAATCTGTATAAAGCTCATCAAGTTTCTCCGGGTGTTCTGTGGCAATGGCAGCAAAAACACGAGCCGGACCCCAATTAGCTTTCATCTTATCCATATACGCCGGATCAAGATCACGCCCTTCATTGAGCACTGACAAAGACATAGGCACCCACTGCACCTTAATATCACGCACCTGCTCTACTTCTTTTATCCAACGTGAGGTCACCCAACAAAACGGGCACGACACATCAAACCAGAACGTTACTTCATTACTCATATTCTTCCTTAACGCTTATAAACAATTGCACTCTGCACACGCCTTTACGTGGCATCCCCTTATGAGGGTACTCCGCTTAGACTTGACTCTCATCCTCCCGGATAGAATAGATGCAATAAATAACCACACACAGTAATGAACAGAAAGCAGGGAAAATGAATCATCGCTCCACAAATCTCACGCGCTCCGACGCACAACAACGCAAAGAACTACTTGAGGTGGCACATTACGACTTCACCATTGACCTCACCCACGACAGCCACACCTTTCCCTCACACACGACAGTAACATTCACCACAAAAAAGCCTGGCAGTACCTTTATTGATCTCATTGCCCGCGAAATCCACCAAGCCACACTTGATGGAAAAGACATCACCCCCACCGAGTACGACTCTCACCAAGGTCTCACCCTAGCTGACCTTGAACCTGGCCAGCACACCCTCACCATTCATGCCCTCTGCGAGTATTCTCGCACTGGGCAGGGCTTACATCGCTTTGTTGATCCTGCCGATGATGAAACATACTTCTACACCCAATTCGAGACAGCAGACGCAAAGCGAGTCTTTGCCTGCTTTGACCAGCCAGATCTTAAAGCCACCTACGACATTCATGTCATTGCGCCGCAGGATTACCACATCATCACCAACGCACGACAACGCGTCGAAAAGCATGAACAGGCAGATAAAGCACTATTCCATTCCCGCATTGACTATCCGCTTTCCACCTATCTCGTTGCGCTATGCGCAGGTCACTACCATAGCGTGCAGGATACCTGGACTGGAACTTTGACCCACCACCAGCAAACTCCAGCGGATCAACCACATAAGCTCAGCATTGACCTTGGGCTTTATTGTCGTAAATCTCTTGCACAGCATCTCGACGCCGAGGTGATTTTCCAAGAAACAAAGCAAGGTTTCGACTTCTACCACGCCAATTTTGGTATCGCCTATCCCTTTGACAAATACGACCAACTCTTCGTTCCGGAATTCAACGCAGGCGCAATGGAAAATGCGGGTGCCGTTACCTTCCGCGACGAGTACGTTTTCGCTGATAAAGTAACACGGTATCGTTATGAGCGCCGTTGCGAAACCATTTTGCATGAAATGGCACATATGTGGTTTGGGGATCTGGTCACAATGTCATGGTGGGATGATCTCTGGCTCAACGAGTCCTTCGCTACCTGGGGTTCTGTTATTGCTCAAGCAGAAAATACCCAATACGACACAGCATGGGTGACCTTTGCCAATACCGAAAAATCCTGGGCATATAAACAAGACCAACTCCCCTCCACCCACCCCATCTCTACCGATGCGCGCGACATCGAAACCGTGGAGCAAAACTTCGACGGCATCACCTACGCAAAGGGGGCAAGCGTGCTCAAACAATTGCAAGCCTACGTTGGTCGTGACGCATTTTTCGCAGGAGTGCGCCAACACTTCGCCACTCACGCTTTTGGCAACGCCACATTCGACGACCTTCTCAACGCCCTCGAACAAGCCTCTGGGCGCGACCTGTCCGACTGGGCACAGCAATGGCTCAAAACCACTGGTATCAATACCCTTGCCCCTGTCTTTGACACAGACAATGGCACATACACGAGCTTTGCCATTACCCAAAGCGGCGCTTATCCTGGCGCTGGTGAGTTACGCACCCATCGCACAGCTGTAGGCCTGTATTCGCTTATCGACGATCACCTAGTTCGCACCCAGCGCATTGAGGTAGATATTACGGGTGAGCGCGTGGAAATACCTGAATTGGTTGGTAGTGCGGTTGCTGATGTTATGCTCGTCAACGACGATGATCTTGCCTATTGTTTCATGCACCTAGATGAAAACTCATTGCACACAATCATTGAGCATATGGATAAGTTCGTCAACCCTATGCCACGCACCTTATGCTGGTCAGCTGCCTGGCAGATGACGCGCAATGCACAGATGAAAGCACGGGACTTCATTCGCTTAGTTGCCAACCATGCCCAAAAAGAAACAGAAATCTCAGTCCTAGAACTACTGCTAGGACAAGCACATACCGCCTTGGAATTGTACGCCGATCCACAGTGGGCGCAGGAACAAGGACGCGCGTATTTCGCAGCAGCTCTCGTCGAGGGGCTACGCAATGCTCAGCCTGGTTCTGATGAACAACTCGCTTTTATCCAGCACCTTGCCAAAGCACACCTCAACGACGATGCGGTAACAATTTTCCGTGATATTCTTGCCGGTTCCAGCGCACTAGCCGGAATCAGCATTGATAATTCCTTGCGCTGGTGGGCATTGACCGCTTTAATAGCGCACGGTTGCTATAGTCCCGAGCAGGCTGAACAAGAAATTGCCGCACTTCGCGCTGCGGATAATACCTCTGCAGGTCATGTAGCTGCTTTGCGAGCAGCAGCAGCGATCAATACCACAGAGAATAAACAAACAGTGTTTGCCCAGCTCACTGCGATTCCTAATCCACTGAGTAACTTAGAATTGCGGCACACAATAGAAGGTTTTGCTTTTAGCGGTAGCACACCTTATCTGGAACAATTCAATGAACAATTCTTTGAGTTAGCTACCTCAATCTGGCATAACCTCCAGCCCGACGTGGCTTTATCCATTGTCAGTGGTATTTATCCGCGCTGGGATATCAGCTCGGCTGGCATTGCGCGCGCTCAAGCCTTTTTAGCAGCCGATATTCCAGGTGGACTACATCGCGTTATTGCCGAGGCAAAAGATGATCAAGAACGCGCCTTACGCAATCAGCTTTTCGACGCAGAGCCTAAGCATTAGAGCTGTTCAAGGGCTTGGGTGACGTCGGCAAGCAAATCTTCGGTGTCTTCAATGCCCAAAGAAATACGCACCAATTCACGAGGTACCTCTAGGCTAGAGCCAGTCACAGATTGGTGCGTCATAGTTGCGGGGTGCTCAAGCAAAGATTCCACCCCGCCCAAAGACTCAGCCAAACAAATCAGCTTGGTCGATAGACAAAATGTGCGTGCTGCCTGCTCAGTATGAAAGAGTACCGACACCATGCCACCAAAGCGTTTCATCTGCTTTGTTGCAACCTCATGCCCAGGATCATCACTAAGACCTGGATAAAACACGCGCGCCACTTTGTCACTGCTGTGCAATAATTGCGCCACTGCCTCAGCATTATCGCAATGACGCTCCATGCGCAGCGCCAATGTTTTTATTCCGCGCGCAGTCAGATACGCATCAAAAACGCTAGGAATTGGCCCTACGCCACCTTGGAGGAACGCAAGTTGTTCGTCGAGGGTAGCGTCATTGGTCACCACAACACCGCCGACCACATCAGAATGTCCACCAAGGTATTTGGTAGTGGAATGAATGACAATATCAGCACCAAGGAGCAAGGGGTTCTGCAAATATGGCGAGGCAAAGGTGTTGTCCACGGCGAGGGTAATGCCATAATCGGCAATAGCACCCGCAATAGCTGCTATATCACTGACTGCCAAGGTAGGATTTGATGGAGTTTCTAACCAGACGAGCTTTGTCGTGTCTTGAATTGCTGCGGCAACATCTTCCACTTTGGTGGTGTCGACCACAGTATAGGTAATTCCCCACTCACGGAATGTGGTATCTACCAGGCGAAAAGTACCACCGTAGGCGTCATGCCCAAAGATAAGGTGATCGCCTGGGCGCAATATAGCGCGTAACACAAGGTCGATCGCTGCCATTCCGGAAGAAAAAGCACGCCCGTAGCTGGCTTGTTCCAAGGCTGCAACTGTTTTTTCTAAAGCAGCAATAGTGGGATTACCGCAGCGAGTGTACTCAAAACCACCGCGCAATTCATTCAGACCATTTTGTGCAAATGTGGTCGACGCATAAATTGGTGTATTGATTGAGCCATAGAGCGAATCTGGTTCATATCCTGCATGAATACTTGCAGTGCTAAAGCCTTGGGTTGCGTCGGAAGCCATAATTCTCCTTGGTCGGGGCACACGTGACGTTAAGGTGACCCTCATTGTAGACTACGGCGTGTGAAGGCGGTCGAAGTCTAGGGCGATCATGAATATAATTTTCTGCACAAACTCGGTGATTTAAGCTACCGTGGACAGTATATGGAAACGCACATGAATCAATTATCACTATCATCGTGGTGGCATACCTGGTGGGAATCAGAAAAAGCACAAGAATGGCTGGTCGATAAGCCAATCAGCATTGTGCTCACCCTCCTTACTGCCCTCGTACTGCATTGGGTTCTTGGCAAGCTGATCAATAAGACAGCACAGATCAACATCAATAAAAAGCCTGCCCGGGTGGCTTTATCTTTATTCGAGCGCACAGGATCAGACTCTGCTGGTCACGCATTATCGGCTACTCAAGAGCAACGGCGACAATCGCGTATTCGCACCCTCGCTGCGGTGGGTCGCTCTGCTGCGGTGATTTTCGTATGGGCGTGGGCGTGCCTTTCTATTTTGGACACTCTTGGTATCAACGTAACGCCACTTATTGCCTCTGCTGGTGTCGTTGGTGTAGCTCTTGGTTTTGGCGCACAATCGCTGGTCAAGGATTTCCTTTCGGGTATTTTCATGCTCATCGAGGATCAATATGGTGTTGGTGACACTATCGACGTCGGCGAAATCACCGGAACTGTAGAAAATGTCACCCTGCGGCTGACCACTTTGCGCGATGTCAATGGCACCCAGTGGTTTGTGCGTAATGGCGAAATACTGCGCGTGGGCAATTTCTCCCAGGAATATGCGGTGGCGTTGATCAATACACCTGTGAGTTTGGAAGCAGACCCTCAGGCCGCTATTGAGACTGTCAAACGTGCAGTTGCAGCGTGTGCCACACAGCCAGAAATCGACAAAGTCCTCTTAGCTGAACCAGTCGTAGATGGAATTAGCAGTGTGAATGTTGACCACGTTTTGATTAGAACAAGGGTGACCACCCTTCCGGATCAGCAGTGGTTTGTCGAACGCGAACTTACAGCAGCTATCATTAAAGAGATGAAACAAGACGGAATTGCTTATCCGCGTCGAATGTTCCGATCTATTGAACCAGATTAGGAAACCACTATGCCTACCCCTGAGCCTGTGCCCTTGCCGTTGAGCGAACACTACAAGCACAACCCTCACCAAACTTTTTATGAAGCAGTAGGGGGCGAAGACACTTTCCGCGCCATAGTGCATAACTTTTATCAGCAGATGCGCAGCGACGATCTTATCGGCCCGATGTATCCACATGATGACTGGGAAGGTGCCGAGGATCGACTCCGCTGGTTCCTTGCCCAGTATTGGGGCGGGCCACAAACATTTAGCCAAGAACGTGGGCACCCTCGCCTACGAATGCGGCACGCGCATTTTAGTATCGGTGAGCAAGAGGCCAAACGCTGGCTAGAGCTGATGGATAATGCGATTGCCACGATTGACGAGGATACACTCTCGCCTGTTCATCGTGCTGCCATGCGCGAGCATATGACCAGGGTTGCACATATGCTTATCAATCGGCATTGATGCGTAATAGATTCATCGACTGCGCATGATATACCGTGCCAAAAGGCGCATCGACGCGCACCCAGCGCCGAGTTCGAGATACCCGCAAATGTCGTGGCACAGATGTATTGGTGCTACTCCTGGGGATAAAACCTAACGCTGTGCACGTGAAAATCATGCGCATGGGAATATCAGCATATTCTTCCCCGCACTGCACCCGTATTACATTTTGCTCCAACAAGGACGCAGGGGGACCCAGCGGTCCAGAAAATTGCCGAGCCAATGCCCTGCCTTGGTCGGCAAGCTGATAGGCTACGTCAATCGGAATGTCATCGAGATGCAAAAAACCAGTTGTCGGTGGGAACTGCCCTAACCATGCTGCTTGTTGCGTGTTGAGTTGACTGTGGTGTCCTGGCTTCAGCACAGCTGCAACAGGCACACTCATGCTCTTTTCTGTGCCAGATACCAAGCTGCCGACGAAACGTCGAGAAGCAACTACGCCAAAAGGTGTGGGGACGAAAACATCAATGGGGGCAGGTGTTGCCACTTCCTCTGGCGCTGCCACATATGCCAGCCGTGCTACTGCGTTGGCATCCATGCTAAGGACGCGCTGCAGAAAGGAATAAAGACCTTGTTCGCCCGAGCTAATGGTGAATAAATCGGTACCTATGCTCATTATTACGCTTGCTTATTGATGTTCTCTAGGATTATTTCGATCTGTTGCCCTGGTTAAGCTGCTCCAGCACTAAACTTTTGGAGGAGTTCTTTTTCTGCTTCAGTTATTTTACGCGGTGTGGTGGTAGTAAGGTCAATAGCTACTTGCACTGCTTTTACTTCAGCACAGATATTTCCTGCTGCGTCTTTAATATGCTGTGTTGTGGTAAAAGACGTAGAGCCAATATCACTGACATAGGTGTCTACCGTCGCTGCTTGTGTATCCGGCATAATGGGACGCATATAATCGACCTCTATTTTGCGCACAAATACAGCTGGTATTTGCTTATCTGCCCCAGTAAGTTCTTCCAGCGCCATGACAGTTCGTGCTTCTTGAGCTAATTCAATATACGCAGAGTTTGTGATATGACCAAAGCGGTCAAAATCTGACCATCGACAAGCAATTTTTGTGGTGTGTACTCGTTTTTCTGATGTCATTCTTTCCCTCACAATTGACTTTATGAATATAGAGAACAGCCTGAAAACTATCTAAAAACTATAAGGTGTGGGTTTTTACATCCACACCTTATACCTATACACCCCCAACAGGAAGGCTGCCCGTTTTTAGGCGAATTGCTAGGGTTTTATTGGCATATTTTTAACGTGTGAGCTTACGGTGTGTCACACGAGATGGTCGTGCTGCTTCAGCACCAAGACGCTCAACTTTGTTCTTTTCATAGTCCTCGAAGTTGCCCTCGAACCAGAACCACTGACCTTCTGCAACATTCCCCTCCCAAGCAAGGATATGGGTACAGGTGCGATCCAAGAACCATCTATCGTGAGAAATCACCACTGCACAACCAGGGAATTTCTCCAACGCATTTTCTAGAGAACCCAAAGTTTCCACATCAAGGTCGTTTGTTGGCTCATCGAGCAAAATCAAATTACCACCCTGCTTGAGAGTCAATGCGAGGTTAAGTCGGTTACGCTCACCACCAGAAAGTACCTTAGATGGCTTCTGCTGATCTGGACCCTTAAACCCAAAAGCAGACAAATAAGCTCGAGAAGGCATCTCATTTTGACCAACGTGGATATAATCCAAACCGTCAGAGACTACTTCCCATACTGTTTTTTCTGGGTCGATATTCTCACGATTCTGGTCAACATAGCTCAGTTGCACAGTCTGCCCAACTTTTACTTCACCTGAATCTGGCTGCTCTAAACCAACAATGGTCTTGAACAAGGTGGACTTACCCACACCATTAGGACCAATCACACCCACAATGCCATTGCGAGGCAACGTGAACGAAAGGTCTTTAATGAGCACACGCCCATCAAACCCTTTGTCTAAGTGTTCTACTTCAACTACTTGATTACCCAAACGCGGTGGTGTTGGAATCTGAATTTCCTCGAAATCCAATTTCTTATACTGCTCAGCCTCTGCTGCCATTTCTTCATAGCGCTGCAAGCGAGCTTTGTTTTTAGCTTGGCGGGCTTTGGCACCAGAACGCACCCATGCCAATTCTTCTTTCAGACGACGCTGCAACTTCTGGTCTTTCTTACCTGCAACTTCAAGACGCTGCGCCTTTGTTTCCAGGTAGGTGGAGTAGTTGCCTTCATATGGGTAAAGCTTTCCGCGGTCGACCTCACAAATCCATCCGGCGACGTGATCGAGGAAATAGCGATCGTGTGTCACGGCAAGAACAGCGCCCTTATAGTCTTGCAAGTGCTTTTCTAGCCACAACACGCTCTCTGCATCAAGATGGTTGGTCGGCTCGTCGAGTAGCAAAAGATCTGGTTCAGATAGCAAGAGTTTTGCCAACGCGACACGACGACGCTCACCACCAGAAAGATGGGTAACTGGTTGGTCAGAGGGGGGACAACGCAATGCTTCCATTGCTTGTTCAATTTTTGAGTCAAGTTCCCAGGCATCTGCTGCATCGATCTTATCCTGCAGCGCGGTCATTTCTTCCATCAGCTCATCGGTGTAGTTCGTCGCCATTTCCTCGGCGATTTCCTCATAACGCTGCCGGATTTGGAAGATTTCCCCTAGGCCTTCCTCCACGTTTTGACGCACTGTTTTTTCTTCATTCAGCGGTGGCTCCTGCAAGAGGATTCCGACAGTTGCTCCTGGGTCTAAGAAAGCCTCTCCATTGGATGGCTGATCTAGACCAGCCATAATTTTGAGAATAGAGGATTTTCCGGCACCATTAGGACCAACAACACCGATCTTAGCTCCTGGGTAGAAAGCCATGGTGACGTTATCGAGGATAACTTTATCGCCAATAGCTTTGCGTACGTTTTTCATCGTATAGATGAATTCGCCCACAGTTTTGCTCCTTATGTATTCAAGAATTCACAGTATTCATGTTATGGATTGTGAAAATAAAATTTCAGTCACCCCACAGGCTACCCTACATACCCATATTCATGCTTAACTTCACACACCAATGCGCACATTATCTTCTTGACTACTATAGTCAATATCTATTTCTGGCAGCTCAGAGCTGTGTGGAACAGGTAGCTCATCATATGAAGAGTATGTCGTCTCCCCGGCAAGGGATTTGCGCGAACCAACAACATAGCGACTTAACTCCAAACCAATATAATGCGCCCGCATAACTGCTTTAGAGCGACTTTGTTGAGTTTCTTTATCTATCCACGATTGCGTAAAAATATAACCGTGCACAAGCACTGGGCGACCTTTTATCAAAGATTGTTTCGCGTTAAGAGCAAGCTGACCCCAGCATTCTACGTCGATAAATAGGGTGTCAGTATCGACCCATTCTGTATCGGAATTGGCAATCACATTCTCGTGCATATGAGAACGCCGTACCCGCCGTGAAGATGCAAGACGCAGCTTACACAGATGACTGTTCTTCGTTTTGATCAAGGTAGGCGTCTCAGTGAGGTGTCCGACGAGAGTTGTCATAATATGCATGGGCATTCCTTTCTGTATGTAGTGTGCTAACCCATGCAGCTAGTGTCCACGGAAGGTCGTCGCCAGAAAAGTGAAAAATTTTTCTGCACAAAAATCTGTGGATTACTCACCACTGGCGACGGTTATCCACAACTTTAACGCCGATTTCTCTGATTCATTTGCGCAAGCAATTCATTGTACTGAGCCAATTCATCGTCATCATCTTGGGCAGCACGCTGCTCATACTCTTTTTCCGCCTTACGATCTTCTTGCAACCACTCGATGAATAATGCACCAAACACCACCAACAGTGGAAAAGCGCCCGACGCCCACGCAATACCACCACCAACATTTTGATCGTGCATCAAATCTACCGGGAAAGGAAGATCAAGCTCGGAATAAAAATCTTTGGCAAGAATGAGCGACAATTGCATGAGATACACGCCAAAGTACAAATGAAACGGCATGGAAAACAGCAGCCACATTATCCTGATGATGACTTTATTCTTACGCGGCTTTGGATCAAGCCCAATCATTTCCCAATAATATACATAGCCAGAAAGGAGAAAAACCCAGTTCATGAGCAAGTGCCCAGCGTGTTCCGACACCATAAGGTCATACCAAGGGGTGATATAGAGCAAATAGAAAATGGTAATGAACTGGATAGTGTTAAACGCTGGATGCATGATGAACTTCAGAATCCGAGACTGACAAAAAGCCTCAATCCACTCGTGCAGCCCAGGTTGTTCAGGTGGATTCTTCTTTGTGACTTCAAGCGCAAGACTCAGTGGCGCCCCCAGAACCAAAAACACTGGTATAACCATAGAAATCACCATATGAGCGACCATGTGCATACTGAACATAGCTGGCATATACAATCCAATACCAGAACTCATCACAGTGCTTAGCCCCACAGAACCAAGCAAGAACCAAAAAGTCCGCTGCCACTTCCAGGTTTTTCCTTGCTTCTTTAATTTCCACAACCCCCACAGATAAGCAAGAGTGATAATGATGCCAAAAGTGCTAAACATGATGTCGAAACGCCACACTGACCAGATATTCCAGAAAGTCGGCGCTTTAGTAACTTCATACCCCATCTCAAGCATCATTTTTGACAGCGAAGTATAGAGCGGCGGCGGTGGCGGAGTGCGTCCCAAAGACACTGCCACTCCAATGGTTGCAGCCATAATAAATACCTCAGCAATGGCGATACGCACAAAAAGTTTTGGACGATCATCCAACTGAGGGATTGTTTTTTTGCGATGAATAAGCCCAAAGAATGCCAGTAATAGCGTCAAAATAATCTTGGCCACAATCGCTTGACCATAGCTTGTGGTAAAAAGATCCTCGAGTCGCATACGAACCGCCGCATTAATCACACCTGATGCGATCATGGCGAGCATACTAACAAAGGCGAGCATGGAGAAGCGTCGTACCGCAATGCTCAATCCTGGCCCCAACCTGCGTGCATGCGCTATCAAACCTAAAAGACCCCCCACCCATAGCAATGCAAAGAAAAGGTGCCACAATAATGAATTCGTACCATAATCATGATTGCCGCCCGACGCAGAGTGCCCTTCCAACCCCAAAGGCAGCACAATCGCAAACGCCCCCACCAGCAGCAATGGCTGCGCTGACCATTTACGACTAAAAACCGCAATAACCCCCACCACAAAAGCAATTATCGACGACACCAACCACGCTTTAGCAGCCGCAATAAGTTCCAAAGCATCACCCCATGCCGACAACTCAAGGGACTGAAAAAAAGGTTGACCCGACGTATCAGAAAGAGTCATCGGAATCATCAGCAAGGCTACACAGGCGTAGAGCAAAGCAGCAGCAGCACCAGTTCGAGTGGAAATAAGCCCGTCGACGCTCAGCCGAGAATCTATCGGCATAATAAAAAACGCCGAAGCCAAAAAACTACCCACGCTAAGCGACACCAAAGTCCAGGCTACTGCTCGCAAAAACGGATAACCCATTGTCGTCAAAATACCAGGATCAGGGATACCCAACTCTGCCAAAGATTCACCAAGAAAAACCCAGCCGAGCGTTGCTGCTACAACACCAGCTATCACTATGAAAATCAGATACACAGGTTTTGCAGAACGCACCGAAGTGGAAGAATCAGACATACATCCAGCCTAACTCACTGCGTAGGATTTCAGCTAACTCCATATCACTGGCAGAATTCCCACACAGTTCTCACATGATATTTCCTTTTCAGAGCCCTTTTTTCGCATGACCTGTGATGTTGCGCTAATCTATATAGGTTGCTTATTAAGCAATTGCCTCCATAGCTCAGTGGATTAGAGCAGTCGGCTTCTACCCGATTGGTCGCGGGTTCGAATCCTGCTGGGGGCGCTTTTGTTTACACTGTTCAGGTACCTTTTTCCTTTTTATAGCCAAGGAAACTGGGGATTTTCCCGAGCAGCAAATTATTGTAGGTACGCCACATAAGCGCAGCAGCGTAAATGCTGCCGAGCGCTTCGGTTCTTATGACTCCACCGTCAGCGTCGCGTCGACGGCATTAACTCAAGGAATCAATACTCACGCGCAATCCCTGAAACAACACGTAATGCTGCCTCGCGTAAAGTCGCCAAAGGTACCTTGTGATATTCAGCGCTAAAGGCTGTGTCTTCACTGTGCGCAGGAACATGAATAAAAGTTGATGGAACGCCACTATAGGCGGCGCAATAAGTCACGCCCTCGCAAATATAAGAACCAGCATCATCAGATGCTGCAACGGGAATTTCGGATTCAGACAACCACTCTTGAACTTGCTGAGGGCTAATATGTGGATGAACTTTCTCCGGATATTCTGCCCCCTGGCGGTACGGTTTATTCCATGACACACCATTGTTATCAGGTTTTGCTCCGCCCCAGTTTCTTGCCACTGTTTCGACTCGAATATCAGGTGTCTTACCGGATAAACCAAAAGAACAAATCGCTATCGGACTATGCTCCCCGATAAGACGCTCAAGCTCTGCAAGACCACCATCATACATCACAGGCAATTGTGCCCTAAGAATACGATGCCCGAGTATTTCCTCGGGTAATTCCGCAAGCATTTCCCAAGAAGTATTGCGAGGATTTCCAGCGAAAGGCTCGAAACCAGTAACAAGAATTAACGACATGCTTTTTGTCCTTTTTGTGTTGTAGCACCCACCCCACACAATACGCACCAACACCACCCCACAACAAACCCCCACACACAACACACCCCCGGACAGCGTGCACGATGCACCCCTACCGACACACGATGCGCACCCGCACCCCACAGGTAGCACACACCCCCTGTGCCCCCCTTGTGCACACACAAGCAAGCACACAAAAAAAAGGGGGTGTGCACCACCAACGGCACACACCCCACAACACAATATTAAAAAACCAATGTTGGCAGCGACCTACTCTCCCACACCCTCCCAGATGCAGTACCATCAGCGCAATCAGACTTAACGACCGGGTTCGAAATGGGACCGGGTGTACCCCTGACACAACAACCACCAACACAACCACAAGAAACACCACAAAAGGATGCCCCCCATGCCATGCCAGACACTGCACAGCAAACACAACACAACTCTTCTTCACCACCACACAACACAGCACAGCAGCACACATCTACCCCAAATGCATCCCAACAACCATATATTTTCCCATTATTGTTGTTGTTTTTTATCGGCCAATTAGTACCAGTCACCTCCACCACTCACATGGCTTCCAGACCCAGCCTATCAACCCCATCATCTACAGGGAACCTCAAACGAAACCTCATCTCAAAACAGGCTTCCCGCTTAGATGCTTTCAGCGGTTATCCCTCCCGTACGTAGCCAACCAGCCATGCCCCTGGCGGAACAACTGGCACACTAGAGGTACGTCCGTCCCGGTCCTCTCGTACTAGGGACAGCCTTCTTCAAGTTTCAACGCGCGCGGCGGATAGAGACCGAACTGTCTCACGACGTTCTAAACCCAGCTCGCGTGCCGCTTTAATGGGCGAACAGCCCAACCCTTGGGACCTACTCCAGCCCCAGGATGCGACGAGCCGACATCGAGGTGCCAAACCATCCCGTCGATATGGACTCTTGGGGAAGATCAGCCTGTTATCCCCGGGGTACCTTTTATCCGTTGAGCGACACCACTTCCATACGTAGATGCCGGATCACTAGTCCCGACTTTCGTCCCTGCTCGAGCCGTCACTCTCACAGTCAAGCTCCCTTATACACTTACACTCACCACCTGATTACCAACCAAGCTGAGGAAACCTTTGGGCGCCTCCGTTACACTTTAGGAGGCAACCGCCCCAGTTAAACTACCCACCAGGCACTGTCCCCAACCCGGATCACGGGCCAAGGTTAGATGCTCAATACAATCAGAGTGGTATTTCACCAACAACTCCACCACAACTAGCGTCACAGCTTCACAGTCTCCCACCTATCCTACACAAACCGCACCAAACACCAATACCAAGCTATAGTAAAGGTCCCGGGGTCTTTTCGTCCTGCCGCGCGAAACGAGCATCTTTACTCGTACTGCAATTTCACCGGGCCTGTGGTTGAGACAGCAGGGAAGTCGTTACGCCATTCGTGCAGGTCGGAACTTACCCGACAAGGAATTTCGCTACCTTAGGATGGTTATAGTTACCACCGCCGTTTACTGGGGCTTAAATTCTCCGCTTCGACCACAAGGATCTAACAGGTCCTCTTAACCTTCCAGCACCGGGCAGGCGTCAGTCCGTATACATCAACTTCCACGTTTTCGCACGGACCTGTGTTTTTAATAAACAGTCGCTTCCCTCTATTCTCTGCGACCACCACCAGCTCAACACGTCGTTCACCAACAGTGGCCCCCCTTCTCCCGAAGTTACGGGGGCATTTTGCCGAGTTCCTTAACCACAGTTCACCCGAACGCCTTAGTATACTCTACCTGACCACCTGTGTCGGTTATGGGTACGGGCCATACACACACTCGCTAGAGGCTTTTCTCGACAGCATAGGATCACCAACATCCCCACAACGGGTACGCATCACGCCTCACCCACATGTACACCGGATTTACCAAGCATACGGGCCACACGCTTACACCACAATCCAATAAGTGGCTCGGCTACCTTCCTGCGTCACCCCATCACTTGACTACTACCAGCTCAGATCCCACGCATCACACACACAACAACACAAAGCCATCACATGCTTCAGGGCAGTTAGTATCACCGATTCACCACTTGACGCGCATATACGGGTACCAGAATATCAACTGGTTATCCATCGACTACGCCTGTCGGCCTCGCCTTAGGTCCCGACTCACCCTGGGAAGATTAGCTTAACCCAGGAACCCTTAGTCATCCGGCGGAAAAGTTTTCCACTTCTCATTCGTTACTCATGCCTGCATTCTCACTCGCACACAATCCACAACCCATCACCAGACTGCTTCACACCATGCACGACGCTCCCCTACCCAAACAACAAAAAAATTGCTTGCCGCGGCTTCGGCGGTGTACTTGAGCCCCACTACATTGTCGGCGCAGAACCACTCGACCAGTGAGCTATTACGCACTCTTTCAAGGATGGCTGCTTCTAAGCCAACCTCCTGGCTGTCTTCGCGATCCCACATCCTTTCCCACTTAGTACACCCTTAGGGGCCTTAACCGGCGATCTGGGCTGTTTCCCTCTCGACCAACGGAGCTTATCCCCCGCAGTCTCACTGCCATGCTCTCACTTCACCCGCATTCGGAGTTTGGCTGACATTGCTAAGATGATAGTCCCGCTCAACCAACCAGTAGCTCTACCTCAGGCAAGAAACACACAACGCTGCACCTAAATGCATTTCGGGGAGAACCAGCTATCACGGAGTTTGATTGGCCTTTCACCCCTACCCACAACTCATCCCCTCAGTTTTCAACCTAAGTGGGTTCGCGCCTCCACAACCTCTTACAGCTGCTTCACACTGGCCATGGGTAGATCACCCCGCTTCGGGTCCAGAACATGCCACTCACACACCCCATTAGGATTCGCTTTCGCTACGACTACCCCACACGGGTTAACCTCGCGACATGCCGCTGACTCGCAGGCTCATTCTTCAAAAGGCACGCCATCACCCCAAAAGGCTCTGACGGATTGTAAACACACGGTTTCAGGTACTATTTCACTCCCTCCCGGGGTACTTTTCACCATTCCCTCACGGTACTCATCCGCTATCGGTCAATGCAAGTATTTAGGCTTACCAGATGGTCCTGGCAGATTCACAGCAGATTCCACGAGCCCGCTGCTACTCGGGTAACGCAACAACCCATGACACACACACTTTCACGTACGGGACTCTCACCCACTACGGCAGGCCATTCCAAACCACTTCCGCTAACACACATGCCACAAGCAACCAGCAGACAGACCAGTCACATCACACACCCACAACCCCCATCATGCAACCCCTGCCCGGTATCACACACAACAGGTTTAGCCTCATCCACGTTCGCTCGCCACTACTAGCAGAATCATTATTATTTTCTCTTCCTACGGGTACTAAGATGTTTCACTTCCCCGCGTAACCCCCACACCACCTATACATTCAATGGCGG
Organism: Corynebacterium sp. sy039; assembly: GCF_007904105.1. Classification (NCBI taxonomy): domain Bacteria; kingdom Bacillati; phylum Actinomycetota; class Actinomycetes; order Mycobacteriales; family Corynebacteriaceae; genus Corynebacterium; species Corynebacterium sp. sy039. The sequence continues at coordinate 1,823,823 of NZ_CP042325.1, forward strand.
GTAACCACACATAACTATGGCCAGGTTTCCCCATTCGGACACCCTCGGATCAACGCTCGATTGACAACTCCCCGAGGACTATCGCGGCCTTCCACGTCCTTCATCGGCTCACACTACCAAGGCATCCACCGTGTGCCCTTACACAAAAACAACAAACAAAAAACAAAAAACAACTAAGACACAAAAAAGAATAGACACAAAAAAAAATTGCATCGCGTCCACTATACAGTTCTCACACAACACAAGAAACACCCCACACACACAAAACCATGCGCGCACAGCAGCATCCCCACCAAGGACAAACACACAGTGCCATCCCAGACACCCAACAATGCACCAACAACAACCACAATCCAACAATCAACCAACACAAACCAACCACACACACAAAACCATGCGCGCAGCATCGTCCACAAAAAACAACACCCCACAAACAACAAAAAAAACAAAAAAGGGGGTGCACAAAAAACTCCCTAGAAAGGAGGTGATCCAGCCGCACCTTCCGGTACGGCTACCTTGTTACGACTTCGTCCCAATCGCCAATCCCACCTTCGACCACTCCCTCCCAAAAGGTTAGGCCATGGGCTTCGGGTGTTACCAACTTTCATGACGTGACGGGCGGTGTGTACAAGGCCCGGGAACGTATTCACCGCAGCATTGCTGATCTGCGATTACTAGCGACTCCGACTTCATGGAGTCGAGTTGCAGACTCCAATCCGAACTAAGACCGGCTTTAAGGGATTAGCTCCACCTCACAGTATCGCAACCCACTGTACCGACCATTGTAGCATGTGTGAAGCCCTGGACATAAGGGGCATGATGATTTGACGTCATCCCCACCTTCCTCCGAGTTAACCCCGGCAGTCTCTCATGAGTCCCCACCACCACGTGCTGGCAACATAAGACAAGGGTTGCGCTCGTTGCGGGACTTAACCCAACATCTCACGACACGAGCTGACGACAACCATGCACCACCTGTATACAGACCACAAGGGACAACACATCTCTGCGCCAATCCTGCATATGTCAAGCCCAGGTAAGGTTCTTCGCGTTGCATCGAATTAATCCACATGCTCCGCCGCTTGTGCGGGCCCCCGTCAATTCCTTTGAGTTTTAGCCTTGCGACCGTACTCCCCAGGCGGGGCGCTTAATGCGTTAGCTACGGCACAGGAATCGTGAACAACCCCCACACCTAGCGCCCACCGTTTACAGCATGGACTACCAGGGTATCTAATCCTGTTCGCTCCCCATGCTTTCGCTCCTCAGCGTCAGTTACTGCCCAGAGACCTGCCTTCGCCATCGGTGTTCCTCCTGATATCTGCGCATTCCACCGCTACACCAGGAATTCCAGTCTCCCCTACAGCACTCAAGTTATGCCCGTATCGCCTGCAGACCCGAAGTTAAGCCCCAGAATTTCACAGACGACGCAACAAACCACCTACGAGCTCTTTACGCCCAGTAATTCCGGACAACGCTCGCACCATACGTATTACCGCGGCTGCTGGCACGTATTTAGCCGGTGCTTCTTATCTAGGTACCGTCACTTACGCTTCGTCCCTAGCGAAAGAGGTTTACAACCCGAAGGCCGTCATCCCCCACGCGGCGTCGCTGCATCAGGCTTGCGCCCATTGTGCAATATTCCCCACTGCTGCCTCCCGTAGGAGTCTGGGCCGTATCTCAGTCCCAATGTGGCCGTCCACCCTCTCAGGCCGGCTACCCGTCGACGCCTTGGTAGGCCATTACCCCACCAACAAGCTGATAGGCCGCGGGCTCATCCTCCACCGAAAAAACTTTCCACCACACACACTAAAGCATGGTCCTATCCAGTATTAGACCCAGTTTCCCAGGCTTATCCCAGAGTGAAGGGCAGATCACCCACGTGTTACTCACCCGTTCGCCACTCGAGCACCCCGCAAGCAGGGCCTTTCCGTTCGACTTGCATGTGTTAAGCACGCCGCCAGCGTTCGTCCTGAGCCAGGATCAAACTCTCCACAAAAACACTCACAAACAAAAAGTAAGCAAGCACAGGCCGTGAAAAGCCCAATACCCAACAAAAAACAAAAACCAGCAAACCAACCAACCACACCACACAACACAAACCATGCCATGCAGCGCAATCAATCAATCCACCAAAAAAACAAATGAAGAGCATCCCATCGACGAGACAAAAACACTCCCCACAAAAAACAATGTTAATCAACCATCAAAAAATGATCACTATCAGTACACTATCGAGTTCTCAAACAACACAAGACCCCACACAACACACAACAAACCATGCATCACAATGGAATCCCCCACCACCCACAAGCACAACCGCCCTGAGCGACTCACACAAAGTTACACACCCCAACAAAAAAACACAAATCCCCACCACAACACCACAAAAACACGTCGAAAGAAAAATATAAATCAATGTGGAAGCGGCATCTCAAATAGGGTTCGCAAAAGTTCTGAGTTGATATACACAGAGCCTCTGCCCACTTTCTCTTTCCCAATCACACCATGGTGGGCGAGGTCATTAAGCCATCGTGCCGCGGTTTGTCTTCCCGCAAGGCCTGCGTTAACGATGTTTTCAATCCGCAGATAGGGTTGGGTGAATAGTAGGCGTGTGAGATCCCCGGCGGGAAGTTTCGGATTGACGTTTCGGATGCGTGATTCCATGTCTGTGCGTAGTGCATCGGTGACATCCACCAGGTTGAGTGTCCAGGTTGCTGTTGATTCAATTCCAGAGAGCATGAAAAGAATCCAGGGTTCCCATTCGTCATTGCGTGTGACCGCATTGAGATAGCGGTAGTACATATCTTTATGCCGCATAATATGCCCGGATAGGTACAAAATTGGCAGTTCAAGTAATCCTTTTTCAATGAGGATAAGTAGGTTGAGGACACGCCCTGTTCTCCCATTGCCATCGTAAAAAGGGTGGATTGCCTCAAACTGGTAATGTGCCATTGCCATAACAATCAAGGGGTCCAAACCGTGATCTGCGTGCAAAAACTTTTCCCACGCTGAAAGATGCTGAAGGATCACATCTTTGCCCTCTGGTGGGGTGTAGATACGGTTGCCTGTGAGCGGATTACCGATATATGTACCTGGTTGGCTTCTAATCTGCGCTGATTGTGCCTGAATATGTGAACATACTGTGATGGCGGTTTTGGTGGTGATAGGTCTTGTTCCTATCTCCTCATATCCAACTCTTAGGGCTTCCCGGTAGCGCAAAGCCTCTTTGACCTGTGGTGTCATGGTGGCTAGTACCCCATGAGCGGCCTTGAATAATTCATCATTAGTGGTAACAACATTCTCAATCTCGTTCGACGCCTGGGCTTCAAGAAGCGGAATGAGGTTGATGAGCATTGTGGGGTCAGGTAGGCGCTTGCAGGCGCCGTCTAGGCGTGCAAGGGCACGGCTGGCGGAAACAGTTGCTTTGAGAACAGCAGGTGTTTCGACGTCCTCTGCTGGCGGCAGCGGCGGCAAGTCTTGATAGGGACGCTCCGGGTGATTCCACATGGTTATACCGTAACCATATGAGAGGGATATGTCGAAAAAATGGCAAAATTTCGACACGTTCGGTTGATATGTCGAAAAAATGGCAAAATTTCGACACGTTCAGCATTCACTGTGTTAGCGCCGAACTCTAGTGATAGCAGGCAATGGGACCGTCCGGGCCGTCAATAACCTGGATAGGAGTATTGAAAATCTCACTGAGGGTAGCGTCGTCCATAATTTCTGCGGCAGAACCAAAGCGGGCAATACGGCCATCTTTAACTGCACAAATATACTGCGCATAACGTGCGGCAAAATTAATATCATGCAGTACGACGATAATAGTGCGCCCAAACTGACGGGCAGCCTGCTCCAAATGCTTCATCATCTCAACAGAATGAGCAATGTCGAGGTTATTCAGGGGTTCGTCGAGAAGAATATAATCCGTTTCTTGGCACAGCACCATCGCTACGTAGGCGCGTTGGCGTTGCCCTCCTGAAAGCTCATCGAGGTAGCGGGTTTCCAAAGAACTCAAATTGAAGAAGTCAATATAGCGGGAGATAATCTCCTCATCTGCGGCAGTTAAACGCCCTTTGCTATAGGGAAAACGCCCAAAGCCCACAAGCTGACGTACCGTCAGACGGGTCACAAAGTGATTTTCTTGGCGCAAAATACTAAGAATCTTAGCTAGATCAGCGCTTTTTGTGCTGGATACATCCAAACCAGCAACAGAGATCTGCCCACTGTCAATGCCCAGTAAGCGCCCAATCATGGTTAGGAGGGTAGATTTTCCAGCACCGTTGGGCCCCACTAAAGCAGTGATACCGCCTGCGGGAATCTCTAAAGTCACTGGACCGATCTGCACTGATTCTTCTGAGCGAGAATCATATTTTTTGCTAACGGCGTTGAGTTTTATCACAAACGTCCCCTTCTCAGCAGTACAAACAAAAACACAGAGCCTCCGACGAATTCAATAATGATGGATACTGTGCCTTGAGCATAGAAAATGTGATTCATCACAAAATATGCGCCAGTCAAAATAACAAACCCTAATGCCACAGCAAGAGGAAAAATATAGCGATGGTCAAAAGACCCAGCTAACTGGTAAGTCAAGGTAGCAACGAGGAAACCTAGGAAAGTCATGGGCCCCACAAGGGCTGTGGACACCGCCATGAGGATAGACACCATCACAAGAATAAAAATGGATAGTCTTTTATGGTTGACTCCTAGATTTGTTGCTGCCTCACGCCCTAGCAAGAGCACATTCATTTTCCGAGAACACAACACAATAGCAACCCCGGCGCAGAGGCACAGCGGAATGGCAATGGGATAATACTCAGAGTCTGCATTGGTGACTGAGCCGAAGAGGCGCGTCGTGAGCAAATCAAACTCACTGGGGGTGAGCAGTCTTTGCATAAATGCAGATAGGGAACCTAATCCCCCGCCGATGACCACACCGATTAAGAGCATGGCATGGATATTGGCGTGCTTGCTTGTCAGCAGCCAGGAATACAGCAGCAGAGACAACGCCACCATGAGCACTATTTGCAGCACAAACATTCCTGTGGTGCTGGCTTGAATGAAGCCAACGGCGCCGAAGAGAAAAATCGTGGTGGTGTGGATAGCCCGGTAGAGGGACTCAAAGCCCATGATGGAGGGGGTGACAATGCGGTTATTGGTCACTGTTTGGAAAGCAACTGTGGCTATTCCTTGACAGAAAGCCACAATCGCCATAGCGATCACACCGTCGAGACGATGCTTAGCGATAAGCCAAAACGCCCTGGTTCCAAACTCCACAGGGTTCTTGTACGCCAACAGTCCAGCCGCACACCCCACGCCCACGACGAACACCGCACACAAAATCAACCAATAACGCCACCTGGCTTGTGCGGAATGAAAAGGCCCTGAGCTGGCGGTTCTAGCCACTGAAACTGCTTTAGCCACGACGAGCTCCCCTCACAATCAGCACCACAAACACAACAGCACCAATGACACCAAGAATGACAGATACAGGAATCTCAAAAGGAGAAATAATGGTGCGAGCCAGCAGGTCACAGGTGGTAATCAGAGCAATTCCAGCAAGGCACACCCAAGGTAGATTGCTGCGAACATCGTCGCCGCGCCACATGCTGACGATATTAGGCACAATCAATCCCAGAAAGGGCAAACTTCCGACAACAACAGTGACCACGCCAGTAGCAATAGCAATAAGCCCAGTAGCAATAATCACAATGCGGTTATAATTCAAGCCCACATTAGTGGCTACGTCCTCGCCAAGACCAGCAATGGTCAAACGGTCAGCAAGAATAAAAACAGCGATCACAATAGCTAAGACCAGCCATAACACCTCATATTGTCCTTTATAGACGGAGGTGAAACTCCCCTGAAACCACACTCCGAGGGATTGCAAAGTGTCCGTTTTGAGAGCAAAGAACATAGACACGGAGCTCACCACCGCCCCCAGCATGATTCCGATAATGGGAACGACGAGGGAAGAACGCAAAGAGATGCGTCGTAAGAATAAAAAGAAAACCATGGTGCCAATGAAAGAAAAAATCACTGCGCACACCATCTTCCCGAGGATGGAAGAACCTGGTACAAAGACCATAGCGAAGAGCAAACCCAACCCAGCCCACTCGGTCGTGCCTGTGGTTGTGGGTTCCACAAAGCGGTTCTGGGTGATGAGCTGCATAACCAGACCGCTCATTGCCATAGCCGCACCGGAGAGGACAAGAGCCACAGTGCGTGGGATGCGGATACTGAGGAAAATCTCGCGCCCATCGCCTTTGCTGAAAATATCGTACTCGCCTGTCAGCAGGGACAGTAGGAGCAAAAACGCTACTGCCACTATGCCTAGCAGGAGTGTCCAGTTAAAAAGTGCGCCGCCCGTACGAAAAGTACCAGAACCACGAGGCGTAGCGGAAGCACGAGAAACAGGGCTGAGTTGGGGTTGGGTGCTCATGTAGCGTTATTTCTTCGCCTCGAAAGAATCAGCAATAGAGTTCAAGATCTCGGTGTAGGTGATGATGGACTCATTGGTGTAGGTATCCTCAGGAGCCAACACAGTTTTCTCATCTTTAATTGCCGCCACATTACCCAGTGCTGGGTTGTTCTTGATGACATCCAAGGCCGGGGTGTAGCCGTCCTTGCCTTTGCTGATGGCGCCGTCGCGGTCAAGAACAAAAATCCAGTCAGGGTTAGATTCAGCGATTGTTTCTGGGGAAATGTCATCACCCTTGTGGTTATCAGAGGCATTAGGAACCTCTAGTGCAGGCTTAAGACCTAGCAGGTCAAATACCGGACCCCATACACGGCCAGTGCTAGGCGCTACATACCCAATCTGACCACCGGAAACATTCACAGCCATGACGGTATCGTTGCCGTTATATGCTTTCTTAGCGCGCTCTACAGCCTTATCAAAGTCTTCGATCAACTTCTGGGCTTCATCTTCTTTGTCGAAGATTTTTCCTAGCTCGGTGACTTGGCGCTTAAGCTCATCGGCAAATGGCTCCCCTTCGCGAGGCTCCAGCTCAACAATAGGGGTATCTGGATTCATTTCTTTGATTTGCTCGTAGGAGCGCCCAAAACGCTGACCATTGATAATGAGGTCAGGTTCCGCTGCGACGATCACCTCAAGATTTGGTTCCTTATGAGAACCAATATCGAGAATCTCATCATCATTTTTGTAGTCAGGAATGGTGGACGGAACAAGCATTTTGGGGGCAGCTACCAGTTTCACACCCCACTGGTCGAGAACCTCAAAAGTGCGGTTATCAGTGGACACAGGGCGTGAAACTGGAGTTTTGATTTCCACAATGCCGTGGTTATCGGTGATACTCAGGGTTGCATTCTCCGCCGCAACCGATGTGGCGTTCGAGGTTTTCTCGCTGGATTTTTCTTGAGCAGAATCCGAAGCGCCTTGGGAACAAGCAGTTAGCGCAATACTTGCGGTAGCAACGACGACGGCGAGTTTAGAAAACTTAGTAAACATTCTTTCCTTTTCTCGAGGGGTCACAGATTTTTGCTTATCGACGCTCACCTAAATTTTTGGCTTGGGTGTTCGTCGACAAGCACATACATCTCATTACCGCGTACATTTTAGCTAGGCTAACCTAATTAGTCCAATATGTTTTTGGGGAAACATACAAAAATGCTCTGCACTGCGGAAAACGCAATACAGAGCATGAATAAAAAGCGAAAGACAGTCAGTGTTGCCTAAACTTTAGCCGATGTAAGCAGGAACAGCTGCGTTGTCACCAGTAGCACCAGAAGGTACAGACTTCACAGCCTTACGCTTAGCGTTAGAAGCTAGTGGCTTACCAGTAGGAGCTTTCTTAGCAGCAGAGGTAGTAGCCTTAGCTTTAGGAGCTTCTTTCTTTGCAGGAGCAGCAGGCTTTGGAGCCTCCTTCTTCTCTTCCTTGACAGGAGCAGGAGCTGGAGCAGCAGGCTTTGGCTCTTCCTTCTTCTCCTCTTCCTTAGCAGGAGTGGTAGCTGGAGCAGCAGGCTCCTCTTTCTTCTCTGAAGTAAGCTCTGCAGCGCTTGTCGTAGCAGCTACGTCAGCTGGAGAAGTAGGCGCCTCTTGAGCAGGAGAATTTTCAGGTGCAGCAGGAGCTGGTGCGCATTGCTTAATGCCACCAATTACCTGACATGTTTCACCATTAGAAGTTCCCTGGCTAATACCAGGGTTATTGTCTTCTTTAGCAGGCTTCTGGTCAGCAACTTCCTCTTTGTCAGTTGTGGTAACAGTGGTAGTCACTACTGATTCCTTTGGTGCAGGAGAAGTTGTTGCAGGAGTAGAGGCAGCAGGAGAAGCAGGAGTGTCTTCTTTTTTATCGTCCTTGCCATCAGTGCAGGCCGTAAGACCATCTTTACCACCAGTTGAAGCGCAAATAGCACCGGTAGGCTGAGCATTGACTGTTTCTGTCACAATAAAACCTGGGGAGTTGCCATTACCGCCACCAGCTTGAGCATTAGCGATAGTTACACCGGTAAGAGAAGAAACAGTCAAAGTTGACGCAGCAGCAACAGCTAGTGCACGTCGAGAGAAATGAAACATGAATACATCCTATTTATTCTTAGATTCTCTAAGCACCCGACCAATACAAGATATTTAGATTTCCTGTAATAATGAGGAACTTAGCCAACATATCGAACATTCATTATTGTGGTTAATAAGATTTTCTCAGTCAAGTTACTTGCAAGTCGCTTGAGGAAAGTTTAGCTAAAATTCATCTAGAAAAACACACGAACCCACAACGAGAAAAATAGATAATACTCCGGGCAAACACTTCGTCATGCTTGCGCGGAGTATTTATACAGAAAGAAAATGCTTAGCCGATGTAAGCAGGAACAGCTGCGTTGTCACCAGTAGCACCAGAAGGTACAGACTTCACAGCCTTACGCTTAGCGTTAGAAGCTAGTGGCTTACCGGTAGGAGCCTTCTTAGCGGCAGAGGAAGTAGCCTTAGCTTTAGCCTTAGGAGCTTCTTTCTTTGCAGAAGCAGCAGGCTTTGGAGCCTCCTTCTTCTCTTCCTTGGCAGGAGCAACAGGAGCAGGAACAACAGGCTTTGGCTCTTCCTTCTTCTCCTCTTCCTTAGCAGAAGTGGTAGCAGCAGCCTTGGACTCAGAAGCAGCAGAAGAGGAAGCAGCATTAGACTCAGAAGGCTCTGCATCCGCAGCAGCAGCCTCAGATTCAGAAGGCTTTACGTCCTCAGAAGGAGCTTCTTCTTTGGTGCTAGCAGGAGCCTCGGAATCAGCAGACTCTTCACCCGCAGCAGGAGTCTCAGACTCAGCAGGAGCGTCCTTAGCAGGAGTAGTAGAAGGCGCAGGAGACTGAGGCGCTACATCCTCGGACTCGTTACCCCCCCCCTGAGCAGGAGCAACAGGAGTAGAAGACTTAACGCTTGCATCGCCAGCATCCGGAGTTGAAACATCAGAAGACTTTTCAGAAGCTCCTTGAAGAGAAGCGCCACTTCCTGAAGAAGCGAAAGCAACGCCAGTCAAAGAGGAAACAGCCAAAGTTGATGCAGCAGCAACAGCTAGTGCACGTCGAGAGAAGTGGGACATAGGTACTTCCTATCCTTTTTCTTTTTATTCTTAAACGGATCTAAGCAACTTCATCTACGCAGATAAAGCGCTTGTCTTCATGTCAGACCAGTAACCATTGTTGTGAATAAAATTCGCTCAGTCAAGCCCCAAGCTGAAAGTTTCATAAAAATTTACCCACTTATCACCTCACTAAACCATCAATCAAGCAGCCACAACACCTCCTTAAAAGTCCAAAATGAAAAAACTACCCCAGGGGTGATTCTTCCCCACTGGAGTAGTTTCTAGGATTACTCTTTATGCGCTCATGAGCTACACCGGATCAGCAACAGTGATGATATTGTCCTCATAACCTAAAGTTCCACCCACAAAGCGACCGCCACAGGTAATGAGCACCAACTGGTTTGCGCCTTGATCCCGGTTTACAACCTCAGGCATTTCTGAGCCTTTGAGATAGTGCTGTGGTGCGATGGATACTCGGAATTTCCGTTCTTGGCCATCGACGTTGATTGAGATTTCGTCGCCAAGCTGTAGTTTTGTGAATTGGAAAGCATATCCAGCACCTTGGGAGGCGTCATTAACGTGTCCAGTGATCACAGTGGTGCCGTCATTGGCGTTACTGCCTGGAACAGCAGAGGCAGAATACCAGCCCAGCCGACTAACGTCCTCAGGAGGCAAGAGAGTGCCTGTGTCGGTAAGCTGCACAAAATCAATAGGAGCCTGCGCGCCAGCAATCATCATGGACATTGTGGTTACGTTTTCAGCTTCACCTACTGCCGGAGCTTCTAATGACTGCTGTGCACCTGAGTCATCCACATAGCCGGCGCTGGGACGCTCGAAATTCTCTGTAGTTTCAGAAACACTCGCAGCGCTTGTTTGAGTGGAAGTGGAATCAGTATTCTTCCCTAAGAAAATAAAGCTCACAACCGCAATAATCACCACAACTGCCGCAGCTAACGCGATGAGTATTCCTTTTGATTTTTGGCTTTTTTCTGGCACAAACTGTGCATTCATCTTTTTACCCTTCATTTACCCTTCGGGGTTTATGTCACTTTTTACTCAGGATTTTCCATAAAGAAACCCACATAGCCATTGAGGGATACTACATCACAGCTATGTGGGTGTAAATAGGAGAAAGCAAATCTTTACTTCTCTTTTACTTCTTCATCGTTCCAGTCTCTTGGAAACGCTGATGGAAACTCAATGCTTCACCAAGCAAGTGTGGAGTATGCATGAGCTTGTTCTCCTGAGCGTATGCAAGGGCACGATCATAGTAATCCTGCAAGAGTGGACGGTAATCAGGATGTGCAATGTCGATAATCTTTTGCGCACGACGACGTGGTGGCAAACCACGAAGATCCGCATAACCATACTCAGTGATAATGACCTTGACATCTTGCTCAGTGTGATCCACGTGAGATACGAAAGGAACAATAGCGGAAATAGCTCCACCCTTAGCGTCGGAAGGCGTGATGAATGAGGAGATGAATCCATTACGAGTGAAGTCTGCGGAACCACCGACACCATTCATAATGCGAGAACCAACAACATTGGTGGAGTTTACGTTTCCGTAAATATCTGCCTCGATCAAACCATTAGTAGCGATCAAGCCAAGACGACGCACCAACTCTGGGTGGTTAGAAATCTGCTGCGGACGCAAAATAATTTGCTTTGCATACCGCGATGCTTCATTATTCATGCGCTCTGCATACTCAGGTGACAAGGAGAAGGAAGTTGCAGAAGCCACAGTCATCTTACCTGCGTCGATAAGATCAACCATACCGTCCTGAATAACCTCAGTGTATGCCTTGATGTTCTCGAACTTGGAGTCCAACAAACCTGCCATCACAGCATTAGGCACATTACCTACACCAGACTGCATAATGTAGCCGTCATAGCTGAGGCGACCAGCTGCAACCTCACCCTCAAGGAAGTCAAGGAAGTGACCAGCAATCTGACGTGATTGGTCGTCGATAGGCTTGAATGGCGCATTGCGATCTGGGGCGTCTGTTTCTACCACAGCGATGACCTTGTCAAGATCAATGTCGATGGTGGTGGTACCAATGCGCTGCTCAGGTGCAGTCAATGGGATTGGCTGGCGATTAGGCAAGCGGTTAATGCGGTAAATATCCGCCATACCCTCTAGCTCCAAGGACTGCCAGGAGTTCACCTCGATAATGATTTTTTCTGCATTATCAAGGTATTCCACGTTATTACCAATTGAGGAAGAAGGAACAATGCTGCCATCTTCAGTAATGCGCACAGCCTCAACAATGGCAACATCCATCTTGCCGAAGAAACCCTGCTCTACATAAAGACCAGACTCAGATAGGTGGTAGTCAACATACTCACTCACGCCCTCGTTAATTTTGCTACGCAAAATTGGGTCAGACTGGTAAGGCATACGCAGGCCAATAGCATCTGCTTCTGCAAGCACACCATCACAATCAGGAGCAGTAGATGCACCTGTGAATACATTGATCTTGTACTCATCACCACGAGCATGAGCTTCTTTCGCGCGCTCAGCAATAGCAGTTGGAAGCGCTTTTGGATAGCCTGCGCCAGTAAAGCCAGACATTCCGACGGTGTCACCGTTATTAACGAATTGAGCGGCTTCTTGGGCAGTCATTACCTTGCTGCTTAGCTTGGCATTCGCAATACGCTCAGACATCAATCCTCCTCATATGAACTGTGAAACATCACAAAGCATAGGTTTTTAGTTATGACAGCCACAATAGTAACCCATAACACGTTTTACCTTAGCTATCACCCCCATAACCTCACCCCCTTTTTTTACTTTTTGCGAATCCGCCATTCCTCACATAATCCACAACACATTCCGCACACGCATTTGTATTCGTCGCAAGAAAAGAGAACAATAGCTACAGTGAGTCTTGCAATCGGTTCTTTAACACTGCACTCCCCCGTGGTTCTTGCACCCATGGCAGGAGTGACAAATGTCGCTTTCCGCACCCTGTGCCGAGAACAAGAAATCGAGAAAACAGGCACTGTAGCTGGTCTTTACGTATGCGAGATGATTACCGCGCGCGCTTTGGTAGAACGCAACGAAAAAACAATGCACATGATTACCTTTGCCCCCAGCGAGAATCCACGCAGCCTACAGCTCTACACCACCGACCCGGAATACACCTATAAAGCCGCAAAAATGATCGTCGAGGAAAATCTCGCCGACCATATCGACATGAACTTTGGATGCCCAGTACCCAAAGTAACCAGGCGCGGTGGCGGCTCCGCCCTCCCCTATAAACGACGCTTATTCGGCAATATCGTTGCAGCAGCAGTGCGCGCAACCGAGGGCACAGATATTCCTGTCACAGTAAAGTTCCGCGTAGGCATTGATGAGGAACACAAAACACATCTCGACGCAGGACGTATCGCTGTGGAAGAAGGGGCAGCAGCCGTAGCCCTCCACGCCAGAACCGCAGCACAACGCTATTCCGGCAACGCTGATTGGCAAGAAATCACCGCACTCAAGCAGCATTTGGCGCACACCGGCATTCCCGTACTCGGCAATGGCGATATTTTTAATGCTTACGACGCCCAGAAAATGATGGCGGAGACTGGTTGCGATGGGGTGGTCGTGGGTCGCGGCTGCCTTGGTCGCCCGTGGTTATTCCCCGAGCTTAGCGCAGCGTTGAGCGGCAAAGAATTGCCGGCGCAACCCACTTTAGGTGAGGTAACTCGCATCATTTATCGCCATGCACAGTTATTAGTGGCACACGACGGCGAGGAAAAAGGCTGCCGTGATCTGCGCAAACATATGGGTTGGTATTTGCGTGGTTTCCCTGTGGGGGGCGAAGTACGCGCAGCGTTATCTCGGATAAGCACACTTGAGCAATTGCGGGAAGCTCTGGCTCCGTGGCAAGACAGCACTGCCTTGGCAGATGATGCCGATGGCGCGCGAGGACGCCAAGGATCCCCTGCAAAAGTGCTACTCCCTGAAGGTTGGTTAGATGATCCAGAAGATGACCGGGTACCGGAAGGCGCCGATATTATGCATTCGGGCGGTTAATAGCTGGTAAACCCTAAGCAAACCCTTTTCGCTCGACACGCGAAAATATAGCGATTGTTCTATAGTGTCCTCATGCGTACTGCTTATCAGGAAAGTCTCGATGTCTTTGCTCACGACCTCATCATTATGTGTGATACCGTGTCGGTTCTCCTTGGCAAAGCGTCGAAAGCATTAATTGGGCAGTCACTTCAAGAAGCTGAAGACGCTCTTTCTCTTTCTGATGATCTAAACGAAATACAAGCACGGTGTACTCAGCGCGCCATTGATTTGCTAGTGCTAGAAGCACCCATTGCACGTGATCTGCGACAGGTGATTAGCTCAATTCATATCGTGCAGGATTTCAGCCGCATGGGTGCTCTTATGCAGCACACTGCTAAGTCAGCGCGACGACGCTACCCAGAGTTCACCGTTCCTGAGGAATACTTGGGTTATTTTCAAGAGATAATTCGCTTATGCACCAGTATGTTAGGGCAAATTCGAGATATTCTCATTGCACCTGACCCAGAAGATGCGCTAAAACTCCAGGAAGATGATGATGCTGTTGATGATTTACATCGTCATCTCATGGCGATTTTGACCACGCGCCCGTGGAAATACACCACCAAAGAAGCAGTAGACATGGCGCTTATCGCCCGATACTTTGAGCGGTTTGCCGACCACTGCGTCAATGTGGCAGCGCAAATCATTTTCTTGGTCACAGGACTAGACTCTTCCGCTTATCTCGATGAGCGAAAAGCACAAGAAGCAGAAAAGGAATTTGCCCAGAGGTTCCAGCAGCTAGAGAAGCAATTTAGTCGCTCTTATCGTGGTTCTCTGCCCTCGGAAGAATAACGGCAATAAAAAATTAAGAAAACTCGGTGCCTTGGCAAAAAGCAAGACACCGAGTTTTTTCTTCATGCTTCAACTGGCATCAGCCAGTCCGCATTCATTAGGCAATACCCATTAGGCAATGCCGAACTGCTGAGTGTGCTGGGCGCTGAGCAGTTCTTGTTCCTTATTGCGTCGAACGCGCAATACTCGAACAAGATAGGTCAGTGCGAGAGAAAGCACAATGCTCAGCACAAGCCCAATAATGCCAACCCAGAATGTTGAGTCAATAATGCCGTCGGTGGCACGCACGAAAGCATAACGAGCATAGGACATAGGGTGCACACTGTGGAATATCTTTAGTGCGCTTGGGGTCAGCGATAGTGGCCAAATGCCGCCGAAGGAGAAAGCGCCATAGCCTAAGAATCCTAAGGAGAAAATACCACCGACGAGGCGGCCAAAGAGTACCAGGAAGAACTGGTAGACGGCAGCACCAGTCATGGCAATGAGGGCAAGAACGAGTAGCACCGCACCCCAATTTTCCGGTTTCCAGTTCATTGTGGTCGATACACCTGCCATAACCAAGAGCACAATCATATTAACTACCGATGTCACAATGAACGACCATATTGCTGGAATCATTGCCTTAGTCTTGCGCATACGTCCCAGTACATCCGGCAACAACATTGCCACAACCGCCATGAGCAAGAATCCAAAGACCAGAATCAAAATCATAGATACACCACCGTTGAGTTTTAGCTGAGTGGGGTCATGCTCATCCATTTGAGTCTGTACTGCGTGAGCGTTGTTGCTCTCATAAATAATAGGCACGGACATTTGCTGCACAGAGCCCGGCAAATCATTGATCTTTGGCGCCTGGGCTGCACCAGCGCTTAGGCCAGTAGAAAGCTGAGTGGTACCGTCTTTGAGTTGTTGAGTTCCCGCGTTGAGCTGTTGAGTTCCGTCATAAAGACGACCTACTCCATTATCAAGCTGGACGATACCGTCGTTAAGCTGGTGCTGCCCATCGTTGAGCTTGAGCATACCACCAAGATATTGCGATGAAGGATCAGTGAGGTTGTAGCGCACCTGGGCAGTACCATCTTTTAATTTGCGCAACTGTGCTGCCATATTTTCTGGATTAGAGTTATTGAGCTGCGCCAACTGGCTTTGGAGCTGATCTGCTTGAGCATTAAGACCAATCATGCGCATGGAATCAATCATGGGTTGAATTGTGCTAGCCAGATTTTGCACCTGCTCCACTAAAGGCAACATGGTATCTGTCAATTTCCCGACACCATCATCAATTTGCGTCATGCCGTCGCCAAGCTGACGGGTACCATCTAGTATCTGATCCTGCCCCGAGACAAGTTGGTTGGAGCCATCTAGTAGCTTTGTGGTGCCCTCTTTGAGCTGGCGCGCACCATCAACACCCTGAGTAGTACCGTCATGCAATTTGGTAGCACCATTATCCAATTGAGCGGCACCATCAGCTGCGGTGCCAAGCCCCTCACCAAGCTGCTTCATTCCGCTCAAAATCTGCTCAGCATAACCTCGCTGAATACCTTTAGACACACTCTTTTGGATCTCTGATACCAACGCATTGGTAAGCAATGGCGTATTTGTACCGTTGTAATCGTTATACGAAACATCAATCACAGGCTGCTGGGGTTGATCGCTCACAACGGTAAGCACTTTTTGCGAGAAATCCTCTGGGATCTCCACAGTAAAAAGATACTTCCCTTCTACCAAACCCTTTTCTGCTTCTTCGACGCTTACCGGCTCAAAATTGAGATACTCAGTATCGATCAATCCCTCAGCAACTTTTTGCCCGAATTGCTCTTGCTTACCATTTTGTGCAGCACCAGTATCTTTATTGACCACTGCCAGCTTCACATCATGAAGGTAATGACGTGGATCCCACATTGTCCACATATATGCCACGGCGACAGCCAGTGGCACCACAAGAAGTAACACAATGAGAGTCCGAGCAAAAGCGCTACGGGGACGCCAATCTAGTATCCGATGTAATCCGGATGACGAAGTATTCATACCTGATATTCCTTATGACCCACTCTAATCTTCTATGTGCAATCGCTTAGTTTTAACAACCTAAGCTATTGTCCCTACATAATATCTGCTCTCAGGATAAAATCGCATTCAATAGGGCAAGAAGAGCATTTAATTTTCATCTCACTCATGTGGTTACCCCCATCGACATAACGACATAAAAGAAAACACCCCCGCAGGGGTGTGCTCTTTAGGGGCACTCTAGGGTGTCAATCCACTCGGGTGTCAATCCACTCGATTACCCAAAACGACCAGAAACATAATCCTCTGTTTCTTTGCAATCAGGATTATTAAAGATCTTCTTTGTATCAGCAACCTCAATCAAACGACCAGGCTCGCCCTGCTTCTGAATAGAGAAGAAAGCTGTTTGATCAGAAACTCGTCGAGCTTGCTCCATATTGTGCGTAACAATAATGATGGTCAGCTCTTCCTTGAGCTCATGAATCAAATCTTCCACCGCAAGAGTGGAGTGAGGGTCAAGCGCAGAACAAGGCTCGTCCATGAGCAAAATTTCTGGCTCCACCGCAATCGCACGCGCAATACATAGGCGCTGCTGCTGACCACCAGAGAGCTTATTGGCAGGCTGATCCAAGCGGTCTTTGACTTCTTCCCACAAGTTAGCGCCGCGCAAAGAACGCTCAGCAACTTCTTTCAGTTTCTTTTTATTCTTTTCGCCAGCAAGTTTAAGCCCTGCCACCACATTGTCTTCAATAGACATGGTTGGGAAAGGATTAGCCTTCTGGAACACCATACCAATGGTGCTGCGCACGGACACAGGATCTACATTTGCGGCGTAGATGTCTTCCCCATCAAGCAAAATTTTGCCCTTAACCATAGTTCCAGGGGTTACTTCATGCATTCGGTTCAGGGAACGCAAAACGGTAGATTTACCACAACCAGATGGCCCAATGAATGCTGTTACCGCACGTGCAGGAATTTCCAGATTGACGTTTTCTACAGCATGCTTATTGCCATTGTCGTAGTAGATGTTGAGATCTTGAATAGACAGCTTAGACATGAATTACTCCAGAACTATTGTTTGATTGAGAACTTTGCAGAGATAAACCGTGCCGCGATATTGAGCACAGCAATAATGAGAACCAAGGTGAATGCAGCTCCCCATAGCTTGTCCAAAACAGCATCTGAGGTTCCTGCCTTATACATATCAAGCATCATCAATGGCAATGACGACTGCGGACCAGTCATAGCATCCCAGTTAATCGCCTGGGTAGCACCGACCAAAATCAGCACTGGTGCCGACTCACCCATCACACGAGCAATCGCAAGCATGATACCGGTCACGATTCCAGATAGCGCCGTCGGCAGCACAATGCGCATGATGGTTTTCCACTTTGGCACACCCAAGGCATAGGAAGATTCACGCAATTCCACTGGCACAATGCGCAGCATTTCTTCTGTATTACGCACTACCACTGGAATCATCAGCAGAACCAAGGAAATAGCAACCGCCATACCAGAGCGCTCAAAACCAAACATCACGATCCACATTGAGTACACGAACAATGCAGCAACGATCGACGGCACACCAGAGAGAATATCGACCATAAAGGTAGTCATACGACCAAGTGCTCCACCACGGTCATACTCCACCAAGTAAATAGCAGTAAAAATACCGATAGGAATGGAAACAAGGGAGGCGATACCAACCTGAACGAGCGTACCGACAATAGCGTGCAAAGCACCACCACCAGCAGACGTATACATGATGCCCAACTGCGAAGTAGTCCACCACTGCGGTGAAAGCACTGGCGTCAATCCACGCTTAATCAACTCAAACAGTACCCATACCAACGGCACCAAAGCCAGCAACATACAGAAGTAGATAATGCCCGGTCATAACTTTATCGACGGCTTTACGGGAACCAGAAATCCCAGTGAAAGTCGGTTTCTTAGCAAGAGCTGTAGTCATTTTTCCCCCTGATTATTTCTTCTTCGAGACTAAAGAACGGGCAAAGGCATTAACGACGAATGTCAAGGCGAAAAGCACTAGACCAGCTGCAATATATGCGCCCGCTTTAATATCATTATTGAACTCAGGTGCCGCATTAGCAATAGCTGTCGCAAAGGTAGTACCACCGTCGAAAAGCGAGAAACGGAACGCAGAAGAAGGTGAGACAACCATATACAATGCCATCGTTTCACCAAGAGCACGACCAAGACCGAGCATGGAACCAGAAACGAAACCTGGCATACCGAAAGGCAATACACTCATGCGCACCACTTCCCAACGTGTTGCACCCAACGCCAACGCAGATTCCACATGACCGCGTGGGGTTTGCACAAATACCTCACGAGCAGTTGCTGCAATAATAGGCAAAATCATCACTGCCAATACCACGCCACCAGTCATAATGTTGCGTGCCGTGTCGAATGATGGCGAGTTGGAATAGGTGGCAAAGAGGAAGAAGCCGCCCGCCCAGCCGTTGAGCCACTCGTAGAATCCAGACAAAGCAGGACCGAGTACCTGCCAGCCCCACAAACCATAAACAATGGATGGGATAGCAGCAAGCATATCTACCAAGAATCCCAGGGGTTTCACTGCCGACTTTGGCGCATAGTTAGTCAAGAAGATCGCTACGCCAAGAGCGATAGGCATGGCGATTGCCAAGGCAACCACAGAGATAAGGACTGTCACAGCGAAAAGATTAGGAATACCGAATTTCATTGAGTCGATATTGCTGGTATCCCAAGCATCACTGTAGGTAAAGAAGCCAATGAAACCATCGGCGTTTCGAGTAAGTGCCGGCACCGCACGCCAAATCAAGAATGCTGCGATTGCTGTGATAAGCACAGTAATAATTGTTGCGCCTGCAGTAGAGAAAAACTCAAAGAAAGTATCGCCTAAACGCTTTTTGCCTGACTTTTTTACTTTTTCGACAGGTTGCGCCGGCTGCTCAGTAGTCTCTGCGGCAGCACCAACCGGCGAGGCAGTTGCTATCGTTTCTTGTTGTTCGGCAAGATCCTGCCGAGTGGATGGACTCATTTCATTCCTCACAGTTGTCTGCGTCTTATGTCTTATGCAACTCATGTGCACTAGCTGCACGTGTTTTCTGTGCTTATCGACGGCTATACACCACACCCGGAAGCTGCATAATACAGTTCCGGGCTGAATGCGAAAATTAGAGAATTACTTGATTGCGGCAACTGCCTCAGCAAGACGCTTACCGTGTGCAGATTCAGGAGCAACTGGGATAAAGCCTTGGTTTTCTAGCTCAGAATCCTGGCTGTTCAATGCTACGGTGAGGAAGTCTTTCACCATTGCACCGCTGCCTTCAGTGTCATCAGTGTTGGAGTAATCAGAGCAAACAATCTCGTAGGTGGTCAAAACGAGTGGGTAACGACCTTCCTCTTTCTGAGAGAACAATGCAGCTGAATCCACAACCATGTCATTGCCCTCGCTCTTGAATACCAAACCGTCGATTGCTGCACCAACAGTTTCAGCATTAAGCTCTACTGGGCCTGCACCGAAGTCGATCTTTGCTACAGAAAGTCCCTTTTCCTTAGCGAAGCCAGACTCAACATAGGTGATCGCACCTTCAGTTGCTTCTACCTCGTTAGCAACACCGGAAGAACCATTAGCACCGGAACCAACCTCAGTTGGGAATGCTTTACCTTCAGATGTCCATACACCAGGTGCCGCAGCAGAAAGGAACTTCTGGAAGTTATCAGAAGTACCAGACTCATCAGAGCGGTACACAACCTTGATGTCCTTGTCAGGAAGCTCAGCGCCTTCATTTGCCTCAGCAATAGCAGGATCATTCCACTTAGTGATCTCGCCCTTGAAAATCTTTGCCAAAGCGTCGGTGGTGAGCGCTACGTCGTCTACACCAGGAACGTTATACGCAATAGCAACTGGACCAATCACGAATGGAAGGTGCCATACATCTGCCCCACCACAGCGCTCTTTAGCCTTAGCAACCTGCTCCTCTTTAAGAGCAGAGTCAGAACCAGCAAATACTACCTGACCGTTGATGAACTGCTCTTGACCAGAACCAGAACCGGTTGGGTTATATGCAAGAGAAGCACCTGGAACAGCAGTCTGGTACTTCACATTGAAGTAGTCCATTGCTTTTTGCTGAGAAGAAGCGCCTTCACCAACAAGCTGTCCTTGAGTATTTGACAAGCCTTCGATTGCAGCACCATTGCTGGAGGAACCTTCAGAGCTTGAAGAACCAGACTGAGAGCCAGTCTCGGAGCAACCAGAAAGTACAAGTGCGCTCGCTGCAACGATAGAAGCAATGCCGAGTCCCTTTACACGAAGAGAACGCTTAGTCATAGATGAGGTATTCACAAAAAACCTTTCGGTAAGTTCACGAAGAAAGTTACTAACTAAATAACAGACAGTTCTGTATCTGACTGTATCCTCACAAGAACTTATGCACCCTATGTGTCCAATGATTGCCACCGGGGTTAATTGTGCATGAACTTCCGCAAAGCATTAAGCAAACGCACACCACGCGCACACTTTCTCATTGCGCTTACTGGCACTTACTCGCGCTTATCCCCGTTTACCCACGTGTTATTCAGCGGCAGAATATAATCCATGACGCTGCTGTACCTGAAAACCCAATGACTCATAGGCACGAATAGCAGGCACATTATCAGATTCAACATAGAGAATAATCTCCTGCACCCCATGAGCCATCAACTGTTTGACTCCCATCACAATAAGCGGCTGCCCAAGACCACGACCACGATACGCATCCGCCAAGCCCACGACATAAATTTCTCCGACGCGTTCATCATGCTGCTTCACCCAATGAAAACCAGCAATGCCTCCTGTTGATTCTTCAACCAAAAACAGCACATCATGAGGATTAAACCACTCAGTATCCTGAGCACGTGCCAGACGTTGCCCATCCCATCCCCCTTGCTCTGGATGCCAGGAAAAAGCCTCGTTATTCACTCGCAGCCACTGCTGATCCGCGTCTGCATAGCGCTGGCGCAATGCAGACAAATCGAGCTGAACAAAGCCTGCGGGAATATGCTTTTCGACGCTCATGCCACCCGTATTCGTGCCCATCACAAAAAGCTCACGAGTCTTTGCTAATCCAAAGCGCTGCGCCAAGTGTGTTGCAGCTGGAAAATTACCATGCGCCCACCACTTTTTTACCCCGTGCTCTTGCCCATACTCAATGAGTGTTGTGGCAATGCCTTGGCGTCGGAAAGCTGGGGCAACAACAAGCTCAGCGCTCTGTTGGGCAATGGCGAGCAGGGCGATCATCTCATCGGCGTCAGGGTCAGGGTGATAGACGCATATATGCTTATGCCCCAGGGTGCTATCACTGATACCACGCAAGTATTGCTCTGATAATGGGGCAATCTGATCATTCTGTTGGGCAGCGGCACAAAGGTGCACTGCTTGTTCTGGGTTGAGATGCTGGCTGAGTTGATAGGTGGCGCTCATTGATGATCCTCTGACAAGTTTCTCAGTAATCTTTTGTAGCCTTTGTAGCATATTTGAGGGGGCGGGGTGCAGCATTGCGCCGCTGGCTCAAAAACTCAAAATACAGTAAAGATATAAGTTGTGAATGCTTTTCTTCGTGCCTTACTCACCACAGCCAGTAGCATAGCGGTTGTTACGTGCTTTGCCTTTCTTGGCGATGCCTCGTTGGCTGTTGTGGCAGAAAAAGCAATCTCTGATGATGTTCAGCACACGGCTGGTCTTGATATAGCACCTCATGTACGAGTTGGTGGTGTTCCGTTTAGCGCTGGGTTTGCCCAGAACAAACTAAAAGAAGTATCAATCGGAATCTCAGATATTTCGGTGCCTACTTTTGGCTTAGTTCGCGCCAATACAGTGCTTACCGAAGTAGCAGTTGATCGCAACCATATCCTTAATGGTCAACTCGAAGGCAGCACTGCACAACTTATCTCCCGCACCATTGGACTCGACGCTGTTGCCATAGGCTCGTTAATCGGCATTCATGATCTAGAGCTATCCAACCCCTATGACATCTCCCCGTCAGGCGGAACAGCAAGCGAAGTGCAGCTGAGAGGAACGCCAGCTCACTATGAAAAACCTGTAACAGTTACCGCATCTCTGAGGCTCATTGGCTCCGCGTTCTATCTCACCCCCACCACTCTCATTGCTGGTGATGAACATAAAAAAGCAGAGATATTCAAGACTTTTAGCCTCACATTTGATACCACCACCCTCCCGATGGGGGATCAAGCAAGTTATGTGTATCTTTCTGGTGGCAATATCTATTTCCAATCCCAAAAGCGCAATGTAACCATCACCAAAGACGACCTATCCCCCATCGTCTCGCATCCTCAGGCAACCCGCGAAAACTAGAGCTGCTGAGAGAACTGCTTAGAGCCGGAAGTCAAAGAAACTAAACGCAACGCGCAACTTCGACAACGGTGTCGGCTGCACTTTCTCTATTGGCGCGTACACGCACAGTGCATCTGCGACGGCACCCAAACGTATTTTCTCGTATTTACCAGCATATTCACCATCAACCTGGAATCGCTGCTGCGCATGACAATCGAGAATAATGCTCGTAGCATCGTCAAATGTCCGAGTCCGACCGTCGATAAGCTTTTTGATTTTCTGGTGCTTGCCGATACCAACCAGGTGAATCATACTTGCTACACCGCCAATACCGCTGATGTCTTCCAAGGCAAAAATACTCAAGCCCAGATCAAAGGAATTGCGCGGATTGGTTACCACCGGCAAAGGGCCAAGAAATGTCCACGGGTTAGTATTGGACGCCATGCAGATCGGCAATTCCTGCAATTCCAACACCTCATTATCACGATTGACCGCGTGCACATCAATATGTGGTGGCTGCCGACGCGTTTTCAACCAGGCGCGCAATGCCACACGCAAATAACGCAATGGTGTTGCAGCAAAGCCACGCTCGCGAGCACGCTCTACCTCAGCGATAACATTGGCGTCAATGCCAAAACCTGCATTGACCGCAAACCACTGATCTTCCCAAGTGCCCAGCTCAATGCGTCGTTTCTGCTGATGTTCAAGAGTGTGTGCAAGTACCTGGGTCGCATGAATCGGATCTTGGGGGAATCCAAGAGCACGCACGAAAACATTAGCCGAGCCGGTGGGAATGACTCCCAGCGTAGGCACATCGTCGAGCGTTATGGTTTGAGTACCTTGGGTTGTGGTGGTCGCTGAGGAAACAGTGCCTAAAAGCCCATTGATAACCTCATTGACCGTGCCGTCGCCACCGACGGCGATGATTGTGTCAGGGTTGAAGCGGATAATTTTCTCCAGCGTAGGGTCAGCGTTGGTGGCAAGTGGTGTACTTTGTCTACGCGCTGCCATGAGTTGTTCACACATCTGGCGCGCGTGTCCGGCGCGTTGAGTGAAAACAGACAGCAATTCCATTCCCGGCACTGCACGCAAAATAGGGATAATGCGACTAAAGAGCGTGGCAGTCTGGGTGGTGGAATGAGGATTGGAGATTAATAAAGCTCGCACGTATTAGCACTTTATCGTATTGTGCTGAGCTTACGCATATTACGCTGGGCTGTATTGTGCCGCACAGTGCTGTTTGTGGGATAGTGATTGGACTTTTTGCGCTAAACCCTTAGGGTTGTCTATATGAATTCTGATAATATTTCTGGCACTTCTGAGAGTCCGCACCAGGATACTCCTGGCGACGCTGCCGCAGCCGGTGGGCAACCACGTATTTCTTTAGCAGGTAGTGAGGCAGTTAACCAAGCTGCCCAGCAGTGGAAAGATACTGCGCATCGCAATATCCCTGGTCTGGGAGATCTTCCCATTCCTGATGACACCGCGAACCTGCGCGAAGGTCCTAATCTTCATGACGGTCTGCTCGCTCTCTTGCCGCTGGTTGGGGTATGGCGTGGCACTGGTCAAGCGGATATTCCAGAAAGCGGACAGTATAACTTTGGGCAACAAATTACTTTTGCTCACGACGGCGAGAATTACCTCACTTATGAATCGCGCATCTGGAAACTCGATGAACAAGGCAATCCAACCGGTCTTGACCAGCGAGAAACTGGTTTCTGGCGCATTAACCTCAAAGATGAAATTGAGGTTGTGTGCGCTCATTCCACTGGTGCTATCGAGATTTTTTATGGTCAACCAGTTAATGAACGCGCTTGGCAAATAGAATCAGCCTCTACTATGGTCACTGCCACTGGGCCACAAACCTTAGGTCCAGGTAAGCGGCTGTTTGGTCTTATGCCTAATAACAACTTGGGGTGGGTCGATGAGCGTCTGGTTAATAATGAGCTGCGTCCTCGTATGTCTGCAGAGCTCCACCGGGTCATTGGCTAATTTTTTGGGGGCGTACCCCAGCTTTGGCGGTGTAGCGTTTAGGGCTGGGATAGCGCCGAAACAATCAGGGACTGTATGTCCTGTTCATTGTCAGGGCGCGCAAGTTTCATGTCATTGATTTTGCGCACCCGCACTCCCATGCGCACAGAGCTGAGCAACCATACGCTATCTGCCCTGTAGAGATCTTCCAGGTATAGGTCTTTGGCTTTGCAGCGCCACCCTCTTGTGCTGGCATAGTCAAAAAGCGCTGCTTGTGCGGTACCGGCTAGAATGTCTCCGCCGGGTATGGGAGTGCGTATTTTGTCACCGCGAACAAGCACGACATTTGAGGTGGCACCTTCCAGGATTTTTTCTCCCTCCACATAAATGACATCATCAAAGCCGTGGTTTTTGGCATAGCGCAATGCCGCCATATTCGCAGCATAGTTGAGGGTTTTTGCTCCTACTGCCAGCCACGATGGCATGGGAGTTTCTTCTTCAGTGGCACTCATGCGATAGCCGCGGGCAGCGGTCATGGCTTTTACTCCATGCTTTCGCTGTTGTGTAATTGTACTGCTTACTTCGGTAAGGCTCAGCCAGGCACTAGGTTGTCCGGTTGATTCTCTGCCGCGAGTATAGGTCCATACGCATCGGGCATCTGGGCATTGTGTTCTACTATCAGCTCCGCTTGCTTTGCGACGCAACCATTGCTCTTGCCACTGTTGGGCGGCAAGTTCGGTAGCGCGCACCCAATCGGCAAGATGTGGTTCCGGCAAATCTAAAAGAGCAGCCGAGGATTGAAAACGCGCACTATGGCGCTCAAAATTACAGAGCTTGCCATTGTGGAGGAGAAAAGTCTCAAAGATACCGTCACCGCGTGTAACGGCTGCATCATCCCAATAGATAAGCGGCAATTGTGGTCGGTGGTTTCTGATTGAACCGCCAAAAGGCTCAATCGCAATGATGATAGGTTCAGCTGGTTTGTGCTTATGCTCCCCGTGTTCCCTGTGCGCACCAGGTACGGTATGGTCAGCTGCCATTGTCTCTTATGCCCTTTCAGCTAGCGCTATCATAAGTAATTGTGACCCAGGAACTACGTGATTCTCATCAAAGCTATCAGTCGCCCTTGCTTCACTTACCTCATGCAAGTTTACCCCAGGGAGACGATGACCTGCCAGAATACCGGGCAGTGGCATGGCATTATGGCGATCCACTGCGCGAGCAACGCGCTTTTAGCAAAGCTAACAGGGGTTTTGTTGATCAATCTCATAGGCGGTTTATTAAAGTTAGCGGCACAGACGCTGCCACTTATCTCCACACACTCTTTTCCCAGAAACTTGACGACCTTGCCCCTGGTACCACCACCCAGGCGCTTGATTTAGATGCTCAAGGGCGTATTCTGCACCAGATTACTGTCAGTAGAATTGGGGAGGATTTTTATCTCGATGTCAGTGCCCCACAATGGGAAAGTCTGGTCACGTACCTCACCAGAATGGTGTTTTGGTCGCAGGTAAGTATCAGCACCCCTGATCTTGGGTTTTTGAGCTTGGTCGGAGGTGAGGTTACGCAGCACCAGGACATCGTCGACAAGCTCAATACTGCCCACTTACTTGTGGCGAGCCGGTATTCACACTGGGGTGTACCCACTTACGACGTCATTGTGGAGCGTTCTGAGCTGCTCGACGTAGCACATACGCTCATTTCCTTGGAATATATGCCGGTTGGTTTTATGGCTTATACTGCCGAGCGAGTCAAGGCATTAGCACCAATGGCTGGCATCGACCTGGATGATAAGTCCATTCCGCATGAGTCTGCGTTATTAGTTGAGCAGGCAGTATGTCTGAATAAGGGATGTTACCGTGGGCAAGAAACTGTGGCACGGGTGGCAAACTTAGGGCAATCACCCCGAGCATTGGTGTTATTGCAGCTCGATGGCTCTGCTCCGCGTCTGCCGCGTACTGGTGAACCAGTAATGGCGAGAAATCGTAGCGTGGGCAGAGTTGGCTCAGTTGTGCATGACCATGACTATGGCCCCATTGCGCTTGCTTTGATTAAACGCAGTGCTTTGGCAAGTAGTGAGTTGAGTGTTGCCGAGGCAGGTGTTGTTATTGATCCGGATAGCCTGCCACATGAGGAAAGTATCAAACCGGGTCGTGCTGCGATTAACAAATTAAAAGGAAACTGAGTATAGCACTTTCCACCAAACGCTTTTGCTGATATTTTTGAGTTTTTACAAGAAAATATGTGGATTGGGCGTTAAGATTCAGCAAAATTGTTGTACTCACGCTATCCTATGTAACAGGAAAAGATTAACTAGATAAATTATGGGGTGTCCAAATTCCCAGGAACACCCGAGCAACTCCAAGGGGGTCATGCCATGGGACGTGGTCGCGCGAAGGCTAAACAGACCAAAGTCGCACGCCAACTCAAATACAACACACCAAGTATGGACTTGGACTCGTTGCAACGAGAGCTCGCAGAGCAATCCCATCGTAACTCCTCTGACCGTACCAATGACAAGGACTACGATGGTTACGGGGATTATTCAGATGATTACTCTGATTACGAAGACCAATATGCAAAGTATGCAGATTGGATTGAAGAAGACTCTGAGGATGATTCTGCAGATCCTTATTCCAAGAACTAAGCCTCTTGCCTAAAAGAGCGAAAGCATCGCTTTCGCTCTTTTTCTATGGTTAGGAAACGACATGGAACAGCCTTCCCGCTTTCCTTACCTCTCACTCTTACCCCTAACTTTGGGTACTTTCCTAGGCTATTCACAGATTCCCCCCAAAAGCATTTTCGTTTCTTACTATATGAGATGGTAGTCTCATCACATGGAAAGCGATGTTCTTCATAAATCCGAACACCCGCGCAGCAACACACATAAACCTGTGCGCGGTTCTACACATCAAACTGCCAACACCACAACACGCCTTGTCATCCTTGGCGCGGCAATACTGGCAGCATTAGGCTGGGGCGCTATCGCCCTCGGGCGCGGCGAAAGTATCAACACCCTGTGGATTGTCCTAGCCGCAATCGGCTCTTACATCATTGGATTTACCCTCTACGCACGCCTGATTGAATATAAGGTTGTGCGCCCACGCAATGACCGAGCCACCCCTGCCGAATATATGTCAGACGGCAAAAACTATATGCCTACCAATAAGAGCGTACTCTTTGGGCATCACTTTGCCGCCATCGCAGGAGCAGGACCGTTGGTCGGCCCCATCATGGCAGCTCAAATGGGTTACCTACCAGGCACTCTCTGGATCATTCTCGGCGTAATCTTTGCCGGTGCTGTTCAAGATTATCTCGTACTATGGATCTCCACGAGACGCGGTGGCCGCACCCTCGGACAAATGCTGCGCGACGAGGTCGGCAGAGTGGGTGGCATTGCCGGAATGCTTGCCATTTTGAGCATCATGATCATTCTCATTGCGGTTCTTGGGTTGGTCGTCGTCAATGCTCTTGCTGAATCACCATGGGGTGTGTTCTCTATCTCCATGACTATCCCCATCGCACTGTTTATGGGTGTGTACTTGCGTTATCTGCGCCCTGGAAAAATTCGGGAAGTCTCCCTCATTGGGGTGGCGTTATTACTGCTTGCCATTATTGGTGGCGGACAGATCGCAAACACTGACTGGGGTGTGGAGTATTTTACCTGGTCTAAGCTCACCTTATCGCTTGCCTTGATTGGTTATGGTTTTGTGGCAGCTGTATTGCCGGTATGGCTTTTGCTGGCACCACGCGATTATTTATCAACATTCATGAAAATCGGGGTTATCGGCCTACTTGCCGTGGGCATTATCCTTGCACGCCCCAACATCACCATGCCAGCACTAACCCAATTTGCTACCGACGGCACCGGACCAGTTTTTGCTGGCGACCTTTTCCCCTTCCTCTTCATCACCATTGCCTGCGGTGCTCTTTCAGGATTCCATGCGCTTATCGCATCGGGTACCACGCCAAAACTCATTGAAAAAGAATCACATATGCGTACCATCGGTTATGGCGCCATGCTTGTTGAATCTTTCGTAGCCATCATGGCAATGATCACGGCAGTTATCCTTGACCAACACCTCTACTTCGCCATGAATGCACCAGCAACCCTCACTGGTGGCACCCCAGAAAGTGCCGCTGCCTATGTTAATTCTCTCGGGTTGGGTGACGGCAATATCAGTGCTGAAACTCTTGCTGCCCATGCCGACGCCGTGGGCGAGCATTCTATCATCTCACGTACAGGTGGCGCCCCCACCTTTGCATTTGGTATGTCTGCTATTTTGAGTAGCGTCTTTGGCAGCTCCGCACTCCAGGCTTTTTGGTATCACTTTGCCATCATGTTTGAGGCACTATTCATCCTGACCACCGTCGACGCTGGCACTCGTGTCGCCCGCTTTATGATGAGCGAAGTCATGGGTAATGTGCCGGGGCTGGGCAAGTTCAAGGATCAAAGTTGGTCACTGGGTGGCTGGATTGCTACCTTATTGGTTTGTGCAGGTTGGGGCAGCATTTTGGTGATTGGTGTTACCGATCCACTCGGTGGTATTAACGCCCTATTCCCGCTCTTTGGCATCGCCAACCAGCTCCTTGCCGCAGTAGCATTGACTCTGTGCATCGTGGTTTTTGCCAAGAAAGCACTATGGCGGTGGATATGGATACCCGCACTGCCACTGGCGTGGGATTTGCTCATCACGTTAACGGCCTCTTGGCAAAAGATTTTCTCCTCCGACCCGAAAATTGGCTACTGGGCACAGCACAATCGCTACCAAGAAGCTCTTGCTGCAGGAAAAACTGAGCTTGGCACAACAGTTGGTGTCGAAGCAATGCAAGCAGTGGTAAGGAATACTGCCCTACAAACATCCTTATCAATCATCTTTGCACTCAGTGTTATCGTCGTAGTGCTTGCTGCATTGGTGAAAATCATGCAGGTAGCACGCAAGCCACTCGAAGCAGAAAGTCACGGTGAAGTGTGTACTGAAAGCGAATCCGCATTCATTGCCTCACACATTGAACCGCTCCACTCGCAATACCAACTCAGCCGCAACTATACGACGCTATCCCACACATAACACATGAAATTCACACACATTACTGGGCTAATCCGTCGCACCTGGCATGGTCTTGGCGAGATGATGGGCGAACATGATTATCACAAATATGTTGCCCATATGCGCGCGCACCACCCAGAGCAGCCTATTCCTAGCGAAAAGCAGTATTGGCAGCGCAGATGGCAAGAACAACAGCGCAATCCAGGAAGTAGATGCTGCTAGGTTTGGGTGAGCGTCGAAAAGCATAACCACATAAATAAAGCGCCTGCTGCAACAGCAGGCGCTTTATCAGACCTTATTGACCAAGGAAAATTCCATTGGCCGGACCCAGCGGCAAATCTGCATAGAACCACAGTGCCAAGAGCGCAGCCCAGAGGAGGAAATACACCGGGGTAAACGGTAGCAGGCGGCTCATCAACGTACCAATACCCGCCTTAGGTTCATAACGACGCAATAGTCCCAAAATCACAATCATATAAGGATTCAATGGCGTAATAATCTGCGTTGCAGAGTCACCCACACGGAATGCCGCCTGAATGAACGCCGGCTCATAGCCAAGCAGAGCAAACATTGGCACAAAGACCGCCGCCATGAGCGTCCACATGGCAGAACCGGAAATAATCAGCAAGTTCAATACTGCTGCCAATAGAATGAACGCAAAAATAGCAGTAAACCCAGTCAAACCAATGGTCTCAAGTAAGGCAGCGCCTTTGACTGCCGTCCAGGTGCCAATACCAGTCCAAGAAAATAGCGCAACGAATTGCCCCAGGATAAAAGCCAATACTAAGAAGCTGAGCATATCTTTCATGGAATCAGACATCATCTTCACTACGTCTTCCATGCGTTTAATGGAGCCAACAACCACACCATAAACCAAACCGAGCACAGCAAAATACAGCACCACGATAAACACAATGGAATCAAGCAAAGGCGATTTAGGTAAGAACTGCCCTTGCTCATTACGCCACGGCGAACCAGGCATAAAGCACACTCCGACGATAGCGATAGTCACTAATACGGCAGCAAGCAAGGACCAGAGCAAACCTTTTGACTCGGTCTTTGTCAACGTAGCAGATAATTCATTGCCCTCGGCGTCGCGGTCGCCACGAGCAGAAAGATCTTCGGTTTCGTCGAAAGTTTCTTCCGCAGGCACGCTTTGGCGCCACATACGCGGCTCCAAGACCCTATCAATGATGAAACCAGCAGCAAGACCAAGCACCACCGAAGACGCAATGTTGAAGTAGTAATTCGAGAGCGCATTAACTGGGCTAGCTGCAGAATCAGGCAGGTTCTCCATCACCGAGGTCGTAATACCGGCAAATAATGCGTCCAGAGAGGTAGGCACCAATGCTGTAGAATAACCAGCTCCTACCGCGGCAAAGGCACCAAGCAAACCCGCAACAGGGTGACGACCACTCGCCTTGAACACCATCGCAGCAAGAGGCGGAATAACCACAAAAGCAGAGTCAGCCATGATAGAACCGGTTACACCAACGATACCCACTGCATACGGCAACACCCACTTAGGCGAGGAACCGAAGATTTTGCGCACCAAAGCAGAGAGCATACCGGAACGCTCGGCAATGCCTACTGCCAACAAAATGGGCAACACTGTAAGAAGCGGTGGGAATCCCACATAGTTCGCGCCGATTGTGGTACTGATCCAGGCAAGACCCTCTTTGGTGAAAAAGCCTTTCACAGCTACTTCTTGAGGTTGATCCCCAGGCACGGTGACGCTTTGATGTGTCCATGCCATGATCGTCGAGGCAATGGCGGTGAGGAAGAATAGAATCAAAAAGAGCGTAAACGGCTCAGGTAATTTATTACCTACGCGTTCAATGCCGTTGAGTGTTTTATCCCCCAGCCGTGCCCAAGCACTTTGTTTTGGGGGGTGATTATCACCTTGAGCAACTGCAGTAGCGTTATGTGTGTTGTGGTCGGACTCGGACATCGAGACAGCCTCCCCTATTGTTCAACAGGTTTTGTATTGCCCTTAACCATAAACTAAAACAGCTCAGTTGCGAAAACTTGCCCACCCGATTGCTCAAACTCCACCCGAGCTGCCTGCAATAACTGTGCATCATAAACACCATCAAGCACCACCGCAGCAAGACCAATGCTGCCATCACGCATTGCACGATAGGCTGCTGGAGAAATCGCAGCTTGAGCAAAGTCTGTGGTATGCAAAGCCACACCAGAATCAGAAACAGCAATCATGGGGTGAATACCAGGAATAATCTGGCTCACATTACCAAAATCTGTCGAAGCAGCAACCGTATCTGGCACTACCCCCGCAGGCACTGGATTGCGCTGACAACCCTGTTGAGCACGAGTCCAGCTTTGCGCCAAAACATGATTATTACGCACTGGCAAAGTAGCGGGATTATCATCCCATTCAATGCGCACTGCACAGCCTGTCATCAAGGCAGCACCGTGCATAATATCTTCAATGCGCTCAGATAAATCTACGAGCGTGGGAATCATCGTCGAACGCACATTGAGTTCCATAATTGCACTATCGACGATAATCGATGGGCGTTTGCCGCCATCGGCAATAATGGCATGCACTCGGTCTGAGGGCGGCATTTGCTGACGCAATAACCCAATGCCCTGATAAGCCAAAGAGGCGGCGTCGAGAGCATTTCTGCCCATAAAAGGCTGCGCACTGGCATGGGCAGCAATTCCACTGAACGTGACCTTGAGAAATCTGCGCCCTACCCAAGCGTGCTCTGCCACATCCATATTGAATGGGTGCACCATCACTGCGGCATCACATTCACGGAATGCGCCCTGCTCAATCATAAGCTGCTTACCTGAACCGCCTTCTTCAGCAGGCGTGCCGTAAAGAACTACTCGGGCGGCTGCGTTATTTTCTGCAAGCACCTGCCGTGCTGCTAAATATGCGCCTATGCCGCTGGCCGCAATGATATTGTGCCCACAGGCGTGACCGATGCCCGGAAGGGCATCATACTCTGCACAAATAGCAATGGTGGGGTGAGTGTTTTCCTCAAAATCCTGGCTTGCCCACTCGCTGCGAAACGCTGTGTCCAATCCATAGCAACCATGATCTACCTGGCAGCCATGCTTTTCTAGAATACGCACTAATAGTGCCGAGGATTGATACTCCGCAAAACCTTCCTCAGGGTGAGCATGAAGCTCACGGACAATCTGCGCTAGATCCTCTTCGAGCTGTTCTACTACTGCGACAACACGCTCATGCCATTGCGAGGGTGCGCCGTGGAAAGCGGTGGCAGCAGTCTCTTTCCCTTTTTCAGTGCTTTCGACGCTGCGTCGAGCGTCGGTGGCGATTTTCTCTGAGAGGTAGTCGAGGTAGGCAGTTGAGGGGGTTTGAGGTTTGTCCGGTAATTTTTTACTTTGCTCACTGGTCATGTTCCAAAGTTAGCACAGCTGGGGTGCTAATTCTCTGGTGAGCCAAGGCGGTAGTGTTCGTGGGGCTTTTGTGGTGGAATAGCAAAAACCGCCCTCTGCGGGGCGGTTTTGCAAATAGTGATTGCGGAAAACTCTTAGCGAGCTTTTTCGATAATCTCTACCAAACGGAAGTGCTTGTCCTTGGATAGTGGACGAGTTTCCTCGATACGTACGTGATCGCCTACACCAGCGATTTCTTCCTCATCGTGAGCTTTCACTTTGGAGTTGGTACGAATCGTCTTACCGTATAGAGAGTGCTGCTTACGGTTTTCGAGCTCAACTACGATGGTTTTCTGCATTTTGTCAGAAACAACGTAGCCGGTGCGAACTTTACGAGCACCCTTTTCTTTCTTGTTCACGTTTGCCTCACTCATGATTAAGCCTCAGCTCCCGGAACCACAGACAAGCCCAGTTCACGCTCGCGGATAACGGTGAAGATGCGGGCGATGTCGCGCTTGACCGTGCGTAGGCGACGGTTATTGGTTAATTGACCTGTTGCGGCTTGGAAGCGCAAGTTGAATAGCTCTTCTTTAGCCTCAGCCAGCCTGGTCTTTAGCTCCTCGGTGTTTAGCTCGCGAAGCTCATGTGCAGGGGTACCGGTAGCCATTAGAACTGGTCCTCCTTCTTAACAATGCGAACCTTGCAAGGTAGTTTCTGACCTGCGCGGCGTAGAGCTTCTAGTGCGATTTCCTCGTTAGGGTAGCTCATCTCGAAGAGAATGCGACCTGGCTTAACGTTGGCGATCCACTTCTCCACTGGACCTTTACCTGAACCCATACGAACACCAAGTGGTTTTTGGGTCAAAGGACGGTCTGGGAAGATGTTGATCCACACTTTACCACCACGTTTAACGTGACGGTTGATAGCAATACGCGCAGATTCGATCTGGCGGTTGGTGATGTAAGCAGGCTCTAGTGCCTGGATACCGTAATCACCGAAATTGATGCGGTTACCGCCTTTGGACACACCAGAACGAGTTGGACGGTGCTGGCGGCGGTACTTTACGCGCTTAGGGATAAGCATTTCTTAGCCCTCCTGCTTCTGTTCAGCACGGTTGCGACGTTGGCGACTACGAGGACGCCCGTTGCCACCGCGGTTGCGGCGTTGTTCAGATGCGTTGATTTCGCTCTCACGACGACCACCGACAACGTCACCCTTGTAGATCCACACCTTAACGCCAATGCGTCCGAAAGTGGTGTGAGCCTCGTAGATACCGTAGTCGATTTCTGCACGGAGAGTGTGCAATGGAACGCGACCCTCGTGGTAACGCTCGGTACGTGCCATTTCAGCACCGCCAAGACGACCAGAGCATACAACTTTAATACCCTTTACGTGAGGTTGGCGCATTGCACCTTGGATTGCTTTACGCATCGCGCGACGGAATGCCACACGGTTGGTCAGCTGCTCAGCAATAGACTGCGCTACGAGCTGAGCGTTAGCATCAACATTCTTTACCTCGAGGATGTTGAGGGCAACTTGCTTGCCGGTGAGCTTTTCGAGCTCACGACGCAAACGATCTGCCTCAGATCCACGACGACCAATAACAATACCTGGGCGTGCGGTGTGAATATCAACGCGAACTCGATCACGGGTGCGCTCGATGACGATGTCAGCAAGACCAGCGCGATCTAGAGTGTTGGTGAGGAACTCGCGGATTTTGATGTCTTCTGCGAGGTACTCAGCATAGTTTTTGTCGGCGTACCAGTGGGACTTCCAGTCGGAAGTAATGCCCAACCGGAGGCCGTGCGGGTGGATTTTCTGGCCCACTACTTGGCCCCTTCCTTCTGGCTCTCGACAACCACAGTGATGTGGCTGGTGCGCTTACGGATCTGGAATGCACGACCCTGTGCGCGTGGACGGAAACGCTTCATTGTTGGTCCTTCATCAGCAAATGCTTCAGAAACAACCAGTGAACGGCGATCCAAGCCGAAGTTGTTTTCTGCATTTGCTGCAGCAGATGCAACAACTTTAGCAACCGGCTCTGAAGCAGCTTGTGGCGCATACTTCAAGATAGCCAATGCTTCTTCGACGGACTTGCCGCGTACTAGATCAATCACGCGACGAGCTTTCATCGGAGAGACACGGACGAAACGAGCGGTTGCGCGTGCTGAAGTGATATCTACTTCACTCATCGCTTATCGACGTCCCTTCTTGTCCTGGATGTGACCCTTAAAGGTCTTGGTTGGTGCAAACTCGCCCAACTTGTGTCCGACCATTGAATCATCCACGAACACTGGTACGTGCTTGCGTCCATCGTGGACAGCAAAGGTGTGACCAATGAAGTCTGGAAGAATGGTAGAACGGCGAGACCAGGTCTTGATAACCTGCTTGGTTCCCTTTTCGTTTTGAGCATCAACTTTTGCGAGGAGGTGCTCATCGACGAATGGACCTTTCTTAAGGCTGCGTGGCATCTTTCGTTACCTCCTCTTAGCGCTTCTTGCTGCTCTTCGTCTTACGACGAGAAACAATCATGTTGTTGCTATAACGGTTAGGGTTGCGAGTGCGACCCTCTTTCTTACCCCAAGGGGATACTGGGTGACGTCCACCGGAGGTCTTACCCTCACCACCACCATGTGGGTGATCCACAGGGTTCATGACGACACCACGAACGGTTGGGCGTACGCCCTTCCAGCGCATACGTCCAGCTTTACCCCAGCGGATGTTGATCTGATCGGCGTTTCCGACTTCACCAACGGTTGCGCGGCAACGGATGTCAACACGGCGGATTTCTGAAGAAGGCATACGCAAGATAGCGTATTTACCTGCTTTACCCAGCAACTGGATAGAAGAACCAGCAGAACGAGCTAGTTTTGCACCAGCGCCTGGCTTGAGTTCTACGTTGTGGATAACAGTACCAGCTGGGATATTGCGCAATGGCAAGTTGTTTCCAACTTTAATATCTGCATTTGGGCCAGCCTCAACCATTTGTCCTTGGGTAAGACCCTTTGGTGCTACGATGTAGCGCTTTTCACCATCGATGTAGTGAAGCAATGCGATATTTGCAGTACGGTTTGGATCGTACTCAATATGCGCAACCTTTGCTGGGATACCGTCTTTGTCGTTACGACGGAAGTCGATGAGACGGTACTGGCGCTTGTGTCCACCACCCTTGTGGCGAACGGTGATGTGACCGTGTACGTTACGGCCACCTTTCTTTGGAAGTGGGCGCACCAAAGATTTTTCCGGCTTCGAGCGAGTGATTTCGTCGAAAGTGGAAACAGAACTCTGGCGACGACCTGGAGTTGTCGGCTTGTATTTACGAATAGCCATAGTTTGTCCTTACCTCGACCTTTCTTAAGCGGCTGATCCGCCGAAGATGTCGATTGCGTCGCTGCCCTCACGAAGTGTCACATAAGCGCGCTTTGTTGCTTTACGAGTACCGAAACCAGTGCGGGAACGCTTACGCTTACCTGCACGGTTAAGAGTATTAACGGAAGCAACTTTCACGCCGAAGATTTGCTCAACAGCAATCTTGATTTCAGTCTTATTTGCAGTTGGAGCTACGAAGAAAACGTAGGTGTTTTCTTCCATGAGTCCATAAGACTTTTCAGATACAACAGGGGCGAGAATGATGTCTCGTGGATCTGTAATTTTAGCCATTACTTCTCCTCCTCTTTCGCCGCAGTACGGTCGATGAAAGCGTTAAGAGCTTCGAGAGAGAAGATAACGTCATCAGACTTGAGTACGTCGTAAGTATTCAACTGGTCATCGTGCAAAATGTGCACACCTGGCAAGTTGCGAGCACTCTTCTGTGAGGTTACATCTTCACGACCAACAACGAACAATACATTCTTGCGGTCAGTCAAACGCTCGATGAACGCACGTGCGGACTTGGTTGAAGGGGTCTGACCAGGAACAAGCTCAGATACCACATGAATGCGCTCGTGACGTGCACGATCGCTCAATGCGCCATAAAGAGCAGCCTTGATCATTTTCTTCGGAGTACGCTGGGAGTAGTCACGTGGCTTAGGGCCATGTGAAATACCACCACCGGTAAAGTGAGGGGCACGAATCGAACCCTGACGAGCACGACCGGTACCTTTCTGACGGAATGGCTTACGGCCACCACCGCGAACTTCACCACGAGTTTTTGTTGAATGGGTTCCTTGACGCTTTGCAGCAAGCTGTGCAGTAACAACCTGGTGCATAAGAGCAACAGATGCTTCGCGATCGAAGATGTCTGCAGGTAGTTCCACTACACCATCAGTCTTGCCTTCAGCGGTGTGAACGTCCAATTTTAGATTGGTCATGCGTGTGCACCGCCCTTCACTGCGGTCTTAACGGTAACAATGCCACCACGGTTGCCAGGGATAGCTCCCTTGATCAAAATGAGGTTAGCATCGGCGTCGATTTTCTGAACCTTAAGGTTCTGGGTTGTAACGCGATCTTGACCCATGCGACCAGCCATGCGCTTACCCTTGAAGATGCGACCTGGGGTAGCACAAGCACCAATACCACCAACACGGCGGTGAGCTGCTTGGTTACCGTGAGATGCACCTTGTCCGGCAAAGCCGTGACGCTTCATACCACCGGCGAAGCCCTTACCTTTGGTGATACCGGTTACATCAACGTAGGTAATTCCCTCGAAGATGGACGCGGTAACTTCTTGACCAACCTCGTAGCCTGAAACATCGTCGAGACGAATTTCGGTGAGGTGGCGGCGTGGGGTAACACCAGCTTTCTTGAAGTGACCAGCTGCAGGCTTATTTACCTTGCGTGGGTCGATCTCGCCATATGCGATTTGGATAGCGTTGTAGCCATCGGTTTCTACAGTGCGAATCTGGGTAACGACACATGGACCAGCTTCAACGACAGTAACCGGGATAACGCGGTTCTCTTCGTCGAAGATCTGAGTCATGCCGAGCTTAGTACCCAGAATGCCCTTGATCTCAGTTTCACTCATTATTTATTCTCCGCTGCCAAATTTTCGTCGATCACTGGATATTCACATCGACGCTAGCTGGAAGATCGATGCGCATAAGTGCATCAACCGTCTTAGGCGTCGGGTCGAGAATGTCGATGAGGCGCTTGTGCGTGCGCATCTCGAAGTGCTCGCGAGAATCCTTGTACTTATGTGGAGAACGAATAACGGCATATACGTTCTTTTCGGTAGGCAATGGCACAGGTCCAACTACACGAGCACCAGTACGGGTGACTGTCTCAACGATCTTCTTTGCAGAAGCGTCGATAGCCTCGTGGTCATAAGCCTTGAGCCGAATGCGGATCTTTTGTCCCGCCACGCTTATCCTCTTCCTCGCTTGTCTCACTTCCTTCATAAATGAAGGCTTGGTGAGAATCGCTCATTCTTTACTCTATAACGTTGTCCGATACCTTAAGGAGTATGGGCGCAACGCCAGTTCTTTACTTTGCTTGGTGGAGATGGGGCGTAAGGCACAAACACACGCCACACATCTTCCATGAGCTACCCCATGAAAACAAGCCAGAAGGGATATTCGCATGACGCGAACCCTTGAGGTAATACTGCCGCTGTTTATTTGCCATACTCCCTTCACTCCGACCCTCAAGGTAGAACAGGCGATTGCCCTGTGCATACCCCTTAAGGATCCTCTGTGGCCAGCTTTTACGCTTGCCACCATGAAAGGTGTCATGGTCACTAAGCCACGTAAACATCACATGAACTCGCATGAGCATGGAGTGTTTATATGTCAAAGCAACCTGAATAGTAAAACATAAATAGCACAGGAACGCAAGCCGTAATTTTCAGGCAGAAATACTCAGGGCAATAACGCTTTTCGACGCCCATCCATATCGCACCATCAGCACATTCCGATAGGGGGAATACCCAACCGTTTGGGGGTAAATAAGAAAATGCATTTTTTACGCAATAAATAACCTATGAGATGTATTTTTAGCCACAGTCCACCAGAAAAATCACCCAAAACACATACCCACTGAATACCTTTTTGATAGCAATATAGATTAAATTACAGGTATTCCTTAAACTGACTCCCAACTTAAGGATTTCAGAGATGATTAAGTACATCGTGAAGAAAGTGGCGAGCTGGTTGCTTATTATTTTCCTAGCAACCAATATCGCCTATTTCTTGGCGTCGCTCTTTCTTGACCCACGGTCAAATTATCGTGGGCGTCGTCCGCCACTTTCCTCAGAACAAATCGAAACAATCCTTACCCCACTCAACCTCAACCCAGAAACTCCACTTATCCAACGCTGGTGGACATGGCTCAAAGGAGTAATTTTGCACTGGGATTGGGGTAAATCTCCTGTGGGTGAGTCCGTGAACAGTCAGATCGCACACCGCATTTGGGTATCAGCAGAACTTCTCTTGCTCGCCACGATTCTCTCTGTGA
Organism: Corynebacterium sp. sy039; assembly: GCF_007904105.1. Lineage (NCBI taxonomy): Bacteria > Bacillati > Actinomycetota > Actinomycetes > Mycobacteriales > Corynebacteriaceae > Corynebacterium > Corynebacterium sp. sy039. The sequence goes on from NZ_CP042325.1 coordinate 1,863,339, forward strand.
TTATCGGTGTTGCTTTGGGCGTTTATACCGCCTCGCGCCAATATAAAATAGCGGATCGCTTTTGGCAGGGTGCATCTATTATCACCATGAATATCCACATTGTGGTGGCTTCTTTGCTGGTAGTGTGGGCAGCACTGAAAATCAATGAGTGGAGCGGGCACCGCGTTTTCTACGTGACCGGTAGCGCTAATCCTGATGTTTCCGGTTTCTTCCCACACCTCGTGGATTTGGCGCAGCACTTAGCATTGCCCACAATTTCCCTGCTCATTATTTCTTATGCGGGCTACCACCTCACGCAGCGTTCGCTTTTGCTCGATAATCTCAACGCTGATTATGTCCGTACAGCCCGCGCCAAAGGTTTAACTCGCGCTCAGGCTGTTCGACGTCACGCCCTACGCACCTCTATCATTCCGGTCGCTACCTCTGTGGCATTTTCATTACCGGGTATCTTCACTGGTGCAGTGATGACAGAACGCATTTTCGCTTGGAACGGCATGGGTGTGTATTTCACCGATGCACTGGCCAAAAATGATGTGCATGCTATGGTTGCCGTGGCTGCTTTTGGTGCTGCCACCACTGCTGTATCGGCAATTTTGGCAGATATTGTTGTTGTGATCCTCGACCCACGAGTGAGGGTGAGCTAAATGTCTGAGACTAAAACACAAGTGACCCGAGGGACTTCCAAGCTCAAGCTATACACCAAGCGCTTTTTACGCAATAGGATTGCCGTCGTCGGGCTTATTATTTTCGTTCTATTGGCAGTGGCTGCGCTCATTGGCGAGAAACTCACTTCGTGGGCTTTCGACGACCCGGACTTCCTTAACTTAGCCACTCCCCCTTCTAATGAGCACTGGTTTGGTACTACAGACTCAGGCAATGACCTCTTTGCTCAGACCATGCATGGACTGAGGCGTTCGCTCATTATTGCAGTGTCAGTATCGCTGAGCACCACAATCATTTCTTCGTTTATCGGTGCCGGTGCTGCGCTGTATGGCGGGCGGGTAGAAAAAGTAGTTTTGGCTATTATTCACTTCCTCTTAGCCATTCCCTCTTTCTTATTCATTGCTTTGTTGGTTTCCGGTTCAGGTGGAGATTGGAAATTGCTCATTGTGGTGCTGATCCTGTTCGGTTGGATGTATCAGTCCCGAGTTATCTGGACGTTGGCATTGTCTATTCGTGAAAATGATTATGTTCGCGCCGCGGATTATATGGGTGTGTCCCGTCTGCGGATTATCGCTCGGCATATCATTCCCAATATCGGTTCCTTGCTGATTATCCAGTTCACATTGGGAATTGTCTCCACTGTGATGTCCGAAACAGCATTATCTTTCCTTGGTTTGGGTATTAAAATCCCTGATGTTTCACTCGGTACGCTGCTCTCCGGTGGCACTGGCACGCTCAACACCGCACCGTGGCAGTTCTATTTCCCTGCTGCGGTGTTGACCCTCCTCACAGTGTCCATGGCTTTTATTTCCGATGGGCTTCGTGACGCACTTGATCCTAATTCCAAATCTGGAGGCCGAGCATGAGCGAGAACAAGATGAACACGCCACACACCGGCAGTCCACAAGCAGCTACACCACAACAGGCGACCGCCCAGCAACCCGTCCTGTCCGTGCGTGACCTCACCGTATCCTTCCCCTCAGAAGCAGGAACAGTCTCCGCAGTACGCGGAGTAGATTTTGACCTCTACCCAGGGCGCACCCTTGGTATTGTGGGAGAATCCGGCTCCGGTAAATCTGTCACCTCATTGGCAGTCATGGGGCTACTGCCGCAGTATGCAAAGGTCACGGGCTCCATCTCATTCGACGGCACCGAGCTCCTAGATCTCAACGACAAACAAATGTCTAAAATCCGGGGCAATGGCGTCGGTATGATTTTCCAGGATCCACTGTCTGCGCTCACCCCGGTGCTCACCGTGGGCGCGCAACTCATCGAGGCAATTCAGGCACACCAGCATATCTCCAAAAAACAAGCCTTGAAACAAGCCATTGAGCTTTTAGATCTTGTGGGCATCCCCAATCCTGATGTGCAGGTTCATTCTTTCCCACACCAATTTTCTGGTGGTATGCGCCAGCGCGTGGTGATTGCTATGGCAATCGCGAATAATCCTCGGGTGCTCATTGCCGATGAGCCAACTACTGCTTTGGATGTCACAATCCAGGCGCAGATTCTTGATGTGATCAAGCTGGCTCAGAAAGAAACAGGCGCGGCGACCATTATGATTACACACGATATGGGTGTAGTTGCGGGTATCGCTGATGATGTCATGGTGATGTATGCCGGGCGCCCGGTAGAAAAAGCGGACGTGTACACCATCTTCAAGCAACCAAAAATGCCTTATACCATTGGCCTTTTGGGTTCCACTCCACGGGTGGATCAGAAAACACACCAACCGCTAACCCCCATTGAGGGTTCTCCGCCGATCCTGGTGAACCTTGAGCAGCGATGCCAATTCGCTAACCGTTGCCCCATCGCGATTGATGAATGTACTCATGCCGAACCGACGCTAGAAACAATCACCACACAGCCTGCGCACCATGCTGCGTGTGTGCGCAGTGCCGATATTCACGACCAGAAAATCAATGGTCAGCGCCTCTTTCCACTGCCGGAGCTTCCCGACGATATGTACGCGGATATACCAAGGCAACAGCGCGATAGCGTGCTTTCAGTAACGGAATTAAAAAAAGAATTCCCCATTCTTAAAGGTGCTTTCTTAAAGCGCAAAGTGGGTGTTAAAAAGGCCGTTAATGGTCTAACCTTTGATATTCGCGCTGGTGAATGTATGTCTATCGTGGGGGAATCCGGCTGCGGTAAAACAACCACTCTGCGCGAAATTATGGACCTGAATCCCAGCGACGGCACCGTGATCCTCAATGGACAGGACGCTCACGCAATGTCTCGCAGCCAACGGCGCAAGGCACGATCCCACATCCAAATGGTGTTCCAGGATCCCATGAGCTCCCTCAACCCACGCATGACTATTAAAGAAGTTCTAGCCGAACCGCTTCATTCCCTCGGCTACCAGGGCAATATCGACGAGCGTGTATCCGAGTTGATGGGTCTTGTTGGGCTAGACGCCTCCCAGATAGACCGATTCCCTGGTCATTTCTCTGGTGGTCAACGCCAACGCATCGGCCTAGCACGTGCCCTGGCCACCAATCCATCAATTATCGCCCTCGACGAACCGGTGTCCGCACTGGATGTGTCTATCCAGGCAGGCGTTATCAATCTTCTCGATGAGCTAAAACGCAAACTTGGATTGTCTTATCTTTTTGTCTCCCATGATCTCTCTGTAGTTCGGCACCTTTCCGACCGAGTTGCTGTGATGTATCAAGGGGAGTTCGTTGAAGAAGGCAGCGTCGACGAAATTTTTGATAATCCACAGCATGAATACACCCAAAAATTACTAGCGGCTATCCCCATCCCCGATCCCACAATTCAGCGGGAAAAACAAGACTATTCGTCGAGAGTTCCTTAAAAGATTTTGCTTCACGACGATACCCCTCACTACGAAAAAAGGAGATGAGATTGATGAAGTCACTTCTTCGTTCCACTGCCATCGCTATGGCAGCAACCCTATCCATTACACTGACTGCATGTAGTAGCAATGGTTCTGATTCTGCCGCTGGTGGCGCTAGCATTAGCGTTGAGCAAGCAGGAAACTATGCTCCTACTGAGCGCGATAAAATCAAAGACGGCGGCACGCTCACGCTTGCGATTTCTGAAATTACACCTCAACTTAACACGATGCAAGCAGATGCTACGCTGGATAGCCGCGAGCTATGGGAAACATATAATCCCACTCTTATTTTGACAGATGGAGCAGGTAAACCGTCTATCAATGAAGACTACCTCACCGATATGAAGCACGAGGTAGTGGATGGGAAAACAAAGGTCACTTATACCATCAATGAAAAGGCAACATTCAATGATGGAACTCCTATTGACTGGCGCAGCTTTGAGACTACACGCAAATTTCAGAGTGGTTCCGTAGAAGGTGCAGTACCTGATAGTACAGATGGCTATATTGATATTGAATCAGTAACACCAGGTGAAAATGATAAGCAAGCTGTTGTTACGTATAACCGTGTATTCCCTTTCTGGGAAGAAATGTTTGGTTTTATTCTGCACCCAAGCATCACTACGGCAGAGGACTTCAACACGTTCTACCTTGATTCTGCAAAACCAGAACTCGGCGCTGGACCATTCAAGGTAGAAAAAATTGATCGCCAAGCTGGTATTGCCACATTCGTGCGCAATGAAAAATGGTGGGGAGATCCAGCAAAGCTGGAAAAAATCACCTACAAGCAGATGAGCAATGAGGCATCCATCAATGCATTCAAGGCTGGGGAAATTGATGCTACAGGTGTATCAACCAGGGATCGGCTAAAAATTGCTAAAGATATGGGCGATAGCGTAGATATTCGCGCAGCAAGCCGTAACTCTGTGTCTTACTACACCCTCAACTCCAAGACACCTTTGCTTGGGGATATTAAAGTTCGTGAAGCTATTGTGAACGCGATTGACCGTAAGCAGCTTGCCACTATCCGCTATAACGGTTTGGATTACACTGAGGAGTTGCCTGGATCCTTTATTGCTAAACCATTCCAGGAATACTATGAGGATAACTTCAGTGAAGTAGCGGGTTACGACCCAGAGAAATCTAAAAAGTTGTTAGATGAGGCTGGTTGGGTTGAAGGTTCTGATGGTATCCGTGAAAAAGACGGTGAGAAACTAGCTTTGCGCTATGTAACTTTTGACTCCGACCCAGTCTTTGACGCAATGGATGTCGCTACTCAAAAAATGTTGAAAGATGTCGGTGTTGACCTACAGATTGATCGTCGCCCCAGTTCTGATTTCTCTACTGTCATGGCTAACCGAGACTTCGATATAATCGGTTCTGTCGTTGGCGGTGGTTCAGCTAATGGGGTACAGAATTTCGGTCAGCACTACCTCTCTGATTCTGAACTCAATAAATCAGGTCTTGGTTCTGCAGAGTTTGATGAAAAAATCCGTGAATTACAAAAACTTCCTACCATAGAAGAACAGTACAAGCGTGGCAATGAACTAGAGAAAGAAGCTCTTGCGGAATACGGTTTGGTTCCTTACCTTAATGGTGCTTCTATTAGCGCAATGAAGAAAGGTTTAGTGAACTTCGGTCCACTTACTTTCGCAACAGTACCTAAGGAAGATATTGGATATCTCAAAGAGAGCTAATAGTTCATAAGGTTTCTTTTAAGGTGCCTAGGCTGCAATAGCCTAGGCATTTTTGTTACCCCCACCCCTTTACTATCAATCGACAGTTATCTAACATACTGATTACCTGCCGTTACAAACCTCTACCATGCAGGAGGCATCATGAATTTTCTTGTTCGCGTCATAACACAAGCATGGAGGTTATCACCGTGGCGTAATGCGGTCATGGTACTCATGATTATCCTATCGGCACTATGCTCAGTAATAGCACCATATGTTTTAGGTCAAGGAGTTGCGTCGATAGTTTTAATCTCCGATAGGGGCGAATTTCTCCGATCAGCCAGCATTATGGCCATCGCATACTCACTATTGTGGTTTATTGGCTCCACTTTGCGCTATATGGCTTATCCAATTTATGGGCTTATCGAGCAGAAACTGCAATCCGATGTTATGGCTCGTTCCTTGTCGGATAGCATTACAGCAGATGCGCATATGCGCCATCGCATTGACAATACAGAAGTTTCCTTTGCTATCGACACCGAGGCAGGAGCATATCGAGACACATTGAGTGGGCTTTATCTATCACTACTACCTGCTTTTATTTCTCTCACAGCTGGTATCGGTACAGTCATCTATGCAAGCACTTGGGTTGAGGGACTGATCCTCCTTGCAGCCATTGTGCTCTATGGTTTCATAACTCGCAGTCTCATTGGTCAACATCAGGCGGCACAAACAGAGATGTTCCAACAGAATATGCGTAGTTTTGGGGTATTGGGAAACTCTCTTTCCTTATGGAAAGAGGCTATGGTCTTTTCTGTCCCTCATTTTCTGGCAACGCGTTATCGGGAAGATCGCATTCCAGTGGAAAATGCTGGCAAAAATGCTTACGCAGCCACCAGAAAATTATATGTTGCACAAAATTCTATTTTGGCACTGACCATTTGTGCACTCATATTCACAATTAGTTTCCGCACCCATTCTGACCCTGCTACCGCAATCGGCACTATTGTGTCCACTGTCGGTATCGCCATTGCAGCCATTTCCCCACTCCAAACCGTAGGCTTTGGGTTCTCCTCCCTTGCGGTTGCCATTACCCATGAGAAAGAGTCCAGAGCAAAAATCAACCCCACACGTTCAGATACAGATCTTCCTAACGAAGAATCCTCGCAAGCACCTTGGCAAAAGCACATTCACGAACTCGCACAACTTCTTACATCTGAGCAGGCACAACACTCAGGCAGACCAATTTGGGTACTAGGCGCCAGTGGCACCGGGAAAACCACTGTTCTTGAGGGACTTCTCGGGCTTAACACTTCACAGCCTCAGACTGACGTCGTCAAGCGTGGTTATGCACAGCAAACACCAGGGTTACTCAACGCAACCGCAATGGATAATGTTATTTTTGGTCGAGAGATACCCGTAGAAACTGCAAGTTCCGCGCTTTCTCGCCTTGGCTTGGAGATGTTTGCTCTGGATGGTTCCGCGCATGGGCGTGACGTCGCTGGTGAAGAAGGTGGAGTATCCGGTGGAGAACGCCAACGCATCGCCATTGCTCGGGCATTGAGCGACGCACCAGGAACTCTTATTGTTCTTGATGAGCCAACAAGTGGTCTGGATGCCACCGCACGCGCCTTGGCATGGGATTTTATCGAAGAAAAAGCGCACGAAAACACTGTTATTATTGCGACACACGACAGCTCCGCGCCGATACGCGCAGACGATAAAGTAGTGCGCCTGTCTGCCCAAGATTAACAATTTCTGTTTAGCTCTGCTCTACTTCAAGAGCACACACTGCCTTGTCAAAGAAAAATGTGCTACACAATCCACCCAACGCAAGTAAGGCACACGACCACATGCCTATGGTAATTGACCATGCATGAGAAATATAGCCTAGCGGCGTACTCCATAACCCACTACCAGCAGTAACGATCTCTACCTGAGTATTCGTTGCCCGCCCGAATATATCTTCATCAAGTAGGTCATACATTTTCGCATACACCACAGCATTAGCAGCTGGAGCAAAAATTACGCATAATCCCAAGGGGACAACCATAGCTAATGTAGGAGTCAACAGTGCCACGGCAGAAAGCATAACCGTCAGGTTGATTCCATTGAGGAACATGAGCGTACGCAAGGAAAATCTTTTCTGTAAATAGCCCGTTGCCAACGCTCCAAGAACACCAATCACGCCAATTGCCGCTCTAGCAAAACCAATAATGTAGTTATTGTATTCCGCTTCTTCCAAAGCTATGACAGATAAAAAGAGAACTCCCGACATCGCGCTATTGAGAAATAGCTGCACAATAATTAAGTTACGCACAAAGGCATTGCGAATGACGAGGGATAAACCACCCATTGTGGTTTTCAGCAATGAGGTTTGTGCTCGTTGTTGTGGTTCCAACGGACTCTTGATGAGCACAAAACACGCAGCAGAAATAAGAGCGCTTAGCCCACTAGCCAGAAAGGGCAACCAATCATTGACGCTAAGCAGAAAACCACCAAACACAGGTCCCACTAATCCTGCTGCCTGCATACGGGCTTGCATCAGTCCTTCTGCACTAGCAAGTTTTTCCCTAGGCACTAGCTGCGGCAAAGAAGAACCGATGCTAGCTCCCGAAACAGCACTACACGACACTTCTAGCGACAACAGTGCACCAAAAGCAATGATATTGAACGTATCACTAGCAATAAGTACCGCCGTGGCACAAGCAGTAAGAGCAGCAAGAACCTCGCCAATAAAAATGATCTTTTTCCGTTGCTTCATGTCAGCCAAGCTGCCACCAATAATTCCTGCTACCAGGGATACCAGTGCCAGAATAGTCTCGATAATTCCGGCAGCTACCAGGCTTTGAGTATGCCGATAAATAACTAAAGGAATCGCTAAAGCTACAGCAACACCCACTACCTGCGACGCTACGCCAGAGAAAAGATACAGCTGAAACTCACGGTTTGTCGGCTTTGACTTCGACGTTGCATCCTGTGGCATAGCATCCCCTTTCAATAAATAACTATCATTATACAGTTATCCAATTAAGGGCAGGACAGGAATAAAAAAGGAAAATTGGTAGCGTAAGTTACGGAAAATTGGTAGCGTAAGTTACGGAAAATTGGTAGCGTAAGTTACGGAAAATTGGTAGCGTAAGTTACGGAAAATTGGTAGCATACGTCAAATAGAAAATGTAAAGAAGCAGATTATGTCCTATTTACACCGAGCAGCAGACCAGCAACTCGACCAACTTCTTCCTTATGTAAGCGCTATTGCCATTGAGGGGCTCAAAGGAGTGGGAAAAACTGAAACTGCACAGCGCAGAAGTACCACCACCTTAAAACTTGACTACCCAAGCGACCAACAAATCATCGCCGCTGATCCATATTTTACTTTCGCACCAGAAGGAACCATTCTGCTCGACGAATGGCAAAAACTCCCTCAGACATGGGACTATGTACGTCGAAACATTGATGCTGGCGCACCTGCCGAAAGATTCATTTTGACTGGTTCAGCAACTCCCATTGCAGGAACAGATACCCACAGTGGGGCAGGAAGAATCCTCTCGCTAAGAATGCGTCCACTGGCACTTTTTGAGCGAACACCCCAACACGCAACAATCTCCTTGCGCGAGCTTTTCTCTGGTACTGCCACTATCTCCGGGCAAACACATTTCACACTAGAAAACTATGTGCATGCCATAGCAAGCAGTGGTTTTCCGGGTTTTTATGAAGCTCCAGAACCCGTGCGCAACGCTCAGTTAGATTCCTACTTGAATCGAATCGTCGACCGTGACTTACCCGACCAAGGCTATACGGTACGCAATCGCGCAGGTCTACTGCAGTGGTTACGTGCCTACGCAGCTGCTAGCTCCACTACCACCAGTTACTCCGAAATACTCGATGCAGCCACCCCTGGCGAAGGTCAAAAACCGGCAAAAACCACCACCCTGGTGTACCGAGAAAAACTAGCAGAAATATGGATGCTCGATGAAGTACCTGCGTGGGACTTTAGTCGCTCGCCTTTTACCGGCCTAGCGCGCGCCCCGAAGCACCAGCTTGCCGACCCTGCTTTTGTGCTGCGCTTGCTCAACATCAATGAATCACAACTACTCAGTTCCCGATTCTCGCACCTCATAGGGCCATTATTTGAGTCACTGGCTACCCTGTCAGTGCGCGTAGCTACCCATGCATTATTGGGGACTGTGAGCCATTTCCGAACTCAAAAAGGAGATCATGAAGTAGATCTTATCGCTCAAGATCAAAATGGTTCCCTACTCGCTATCGAGGTAAAACTCACCGCTCACGTGCGTGATGAGGATGTTCGACATTTATTATGGTTGAAAAAACAGCTACCCCAAGACATCACCGATACCATTATCCTCACGACAGGTGAGCGTGCTTATCGACGAGCAGACGGCGTAGCTGTCATTCCACTAGCACTTCTAGGTTTGTAGCAATACCCCTTTGCGCATACGCGCGCTAAACCTTTGGGCAATCAAGCAGCCTAAAACAGCAAGCAAAGCACAAGAGAGTAACGTCGCAAAGTTATCGTGGTAGGTTGGCACTCTGCCACCACGCCATGCCTGCACAACCTGAGTCAGCGGTAGCATACGCAACAATGCAGCAGCGGGTGGTGGATAAAACTCAAGTGGCACCACCACACCGCTACTCAGCGGCAATAAGGCGACCACCCAATTGAGCAGCACGTAGGGGTTAGCGCGCAATAATCCAACACCAGCAGCGCACATACCAAAGCCAACTCCGCATAACGCACTGGGGACAACAAGTTGGAAAAGCAAAGACCATGACACCCCTGCGGTGAGCGTCAATACTGCCAGCACCACTACACTGCCCAGCACTGAGGTAGCACAGGAAAGAATGCTTGCCCCACACCAATATGCAAGCGGAATGCGCCTGCGAGAAAAGATCTCCAGTGCGATTCCGGTATTGCGATCGTGAACCACAATACCCACCACAGTCGCTGCCGCCAACGAAAACGAACTAATGACCAAAGACGCCACCACAATTGGCACCAATTCTGGCGCCCCAACTCCATTGCCGAGGAGTACGTCGAGGCTTATGCCCAAAGCTGGGACACAAAAACTGTGACAATAAAAGTACGCACACTCGCAAAAGTAGCGTTCGACGACCGTGCCAACACTCGCACAGCGTTTATGATCGCGTAGATACCCATCATTACACCAGCTCAATCGTCGCATTTTTGCGTGCCAGACTCGCGGTGCGTCGCACAATCATTTTCGCTGCAATCAGCCAGACGACGCACACCACAACGCATAGGGCGGCGTCGAGAAGCTGAAAATCCATCAGGAATCGAACACTGCCAGCGCTGGGCACAAAGAATCTGCTCCATTGGCTCAAGCTGGTGCCGCCGAGAGAGATGTCGAAAATGCCACTCAATGCTATGAGTGGGACGAGTAGCAACCCCTCGTACACTAAGGCGTGTGGAGTGGCGAGAAAAACTACGGCAATGATGTAACTCATCACCACCAAGGACAGCCACAGCAATAATGCGCCGAGCACGCATAATAAGCACTGATTCCACCGGAATGTCGGGAATACTTGGGGTGTCGGCAACGTACGCACAGCCCCAGGGAAAAACCATATAGCAGCAGAAATCGGAATGGCTAGCAGCCCGAATGTAGCGCAGGCAGTAATGCTTGGCGCAATACCAGCAAAGGTGCCAAGTCGACTATGGGCTAAAAATACTAATGTGCCCTTGACACGCTCAAAGCCTAAAATACCAGAGGCAGTGACAGTCACAGTCCACATCCCAATCGCAATTGTTCGGATAAAACCCACCCACGGTTGCCCACCCCATGCGTTAAGTGCAAGGAGCTGGATGAATGCAGTGGCAAAAGTGGCACTCAGTACCAATTCCAGGAAATAGCTAGTGCGGGCGAGCTCACGTATGTGAAAGCATGACATACGCACAAATCTGGCAATGTGTTTCATTGTGCTCTCCTTGCTGCTAAAGCGAGGAAAGCGTCCTCAAATACAGCATCGCGAATAGTCACATCGTGAGGCATAGCTACTCGAGCTGACGCACACGCCTGTTGTATCCGATGATAAATCTCTGCCCGGTTGTATGGTGGCGGCACATAAATGCTAAAACACCATGTTCCACCCTGCGCGTGGAGTGAGCATACTCCCAGAGAAGCCAAAGCAGTACGTAGGGCAACGACCTCTGTTTCCGAGTGCGGAATATGGGAGAACTGCACCACTGTTGCTAATTGTGCAAAATCAAATATGTGCTGCTCGCTGCCAGAGACGAGCACTTCACCTTGGTCGAGCAGCACAATGTTATTGCTCAGCTGTGCAATCTCAGCCATGGAGTGCGAACTTAGCACAATGGCAGTTCCAGAGTCGGCTACCTGACGCACCACATTACGAATCTGTACCGAGACATCAGGGTCTAAACCGCTTGTTGGTTCGTCGAGAAGCACTAAGGCAGGATTGCCGAGCAGTGCTCGCGCAATATGCGCGCGTTGTCTTTGCCCATGCGACAACGTAGCCACTGCGCGTTTACGCAGCTCAGACAAACCGACCAAGGACAATACGCGGTCAATTTCCGCCCGCTGCGCCCGATAGGGTACATCTGCTAAATCAGCAAAGAACCTTAGGTTACTGTGCAATGAAGCGCGAGCATAAAAGCCACGTTCTACCCCAAACATCATGCCGATGTGTGCGCGTGCGCGTTCTGGGTGGGCAACAGCGTCAATCCCGGTTATTGCTACGCGACCACTGCTGGGAGCTAAAATGGTGGCGCATATTTTTAGCGTGGTAGTTTTACCAGCACCATTGATCCCGACCAGGCCGAGAATCTCACCAGGTGCTAGCGAAAAAGATACATTTTTTAATGCGATTATTTCCCCACGCTGGTACGTTCTTGATATTTCTTCTACCAATAAAGCTGGGGAATTACTCACACCTAAACCTCATTCTTAGTCCTTATGCTGTCATGGGATGTTCCTTCTTTTTCTTGTTCTGCGGCATGAACTGCGCAGAGAAACCATCGACTGACATAAGGCATTCTCCTTGAGTAAGCGGAATAAGAATGTTCTTAGCATAATCCGTCGATAAGCAATCCGCTACGCTTTCGACGAAAATCCCTACCTGGGCAGTACGCTAAGAACCACCAGAACTTTTCGACTTCACCATAATTGGGCATAAGACCAGCACACACGCTAGTGCCATGACCACACTCACTGGCAATTGCACACTAAATGTCGTTGCCAACCCAAAAGCAACCATACCCAGCGGAATAGTTCCTGTGGTCAGGAATTCTTCCCAGTTTGCAAAGGCACGCAGCCTGCCGGGTTCCAGGCTTTGCTGAATCCGAGTATCCCAAGCAATACCGGCAGCACTCATCATAAATGCGGTGCTAAATGCAAGTAGCGCAATCACCATCACGGACCGACTCAGGGAAAAAGATACTACTTGAGCAGCGATAAGCGTCGCTGTGGCGGTCTGCAATAGTGGCCAAGAAAACTTTTGCAGCATACCCATTAGTTGCCCCGCAGAACCTACTACCCCGCCTAAGGCCAGAGCAGTGGAAATAATTGCCCAGCCGGTCGCATCGAAGCGTTGGATAACCAGCGCTGGACCCGCTGCCCCTGAGTACCCCATCAGCAATGTGATACACGCCCATGAGCACAAACCCCACACTGCCCAACGAGGAAAGAAACGCATATCGCGGATCCGCCTAGGCTCGCTTTCCGACGTCGAGCCAGCACTATATTCCTCCTCATACTCATATTCTTCCTGGATACGAGGATCAATCTTGATGCTGAGCAATAGTGCAATCCCAATGAGGAAAGTGAGAGCGTCGAAAAGCAGAATCGGTACAAACCCGGCTTTGAGAAAGAAAAAGGTAGCGGCAGCGGGTGCCGCGAACATCAATATATTATGCGCCAAATCTGCGGCGGAGTTGAAGCGTTGCAAGCGTGACCTGGCGACGATATCAGGTGTAATGGCAAAACGTGCCGGCATAAAAAATGACGTAGCGATCCCGTAGAGCAGAGAAGATATACACATTGCCACAATGGAATCCTGATGCAGCATAATCCATGCCACCAGCCCAAGTTGAGCAATAAGGCGCACGCTATCAGCGCCAATCAGAATACTTTTGAGCGCAATATGCGGTATTCGACGAAACCCTAGCGTACCGCCAAAACGACCAAGCCATAGCGCGATTAGCACTAATGTGAAACCTGTCCCCTGTGGTTCCACTCTCAGCGATTCCAGAATGAATGCGGTGGGGATAAGCACATCACCACAGATAGAAACAAACGTAGCAGCGAAAAATAGTTTCTCTTGGCGAGAGAATGTCTCTTTTGTCTCTTTTATGTGAACCATTCCTTAAAACAAATACAAACAACAACGAGTTTTTTACTCAAAGCACTACATAATCATGTTCTATGTATTACTCTATTGAACTATAGAAAATAAAGATTGTGTATTCGTTAACGACAAACACTACCACTGAACTGCAAAAATACAAGCGTCATCGCCACATAGGCAACTCAACAAAACTAGAAGGAGCGTGGTCGTATGAAACTTCTGGCTATTCGGTACACAGATGAAACAGCGGCTTCTATCAAATTTTATGAGGCGCTAGGGCTTAGCCTCAGCGTCGGAAGTGACGGAGATTCTTGGGTGGAGCTCAGTGGCGACCAGAGCATTCTTGCACTACACACAGCATCAGGCGCGAACTACCCTAAAGAAGGAATTGAGCTGTGCTTCGTCGCCGACACTGCCCTAACCGAAATACAAGAATCGCTACAAGCTGCTGGGTTTGATCCAGGCACAATCGTGAAAGAAGACTTCGGCACTTCCCTACGAGTGATTGATCCATCTGGTTTAGCGCTCCAAATCAACGACCGCTAATTGTAATTGCATGGGAAACAAAGAAAAACTTTATCGGGATAAAAACTTTGTTGCCTATTTTTCAGCGAGCATTGTTTCATCCTTTGGGTCCTCTTTAGTTGATTCCGTCTGGCCCGTTATTGCTTATTGGCTCACCGACTCCCCTCTTATCACTGGGTTGACCGTGCTAGCACAGGTTGCACCCCAGCTCCTATTTGGTTTAGTAGCTGGGGCACAAGTAGATCGAGCGCGCTCGAAACGTAATTTTCTCCTCATTCCTAATATAATTTCAGCCCTAGCGTATGCTCTTGCAGCCGCTTTGGGAGCGCATAGTCTTACAGCCTTGGCATTGGCACTTATCTGTTACACCATTTCAGAAACCGCTGACCTATATTTCAGCACTGCTCTGATGGCTACACTACCATCACTGTTCGGCAGGAAAAACATAGCCCAGGTACGTTCCACAATCAGTATTGTTATCAGTGTTCTTGGTTTTATCAGTCCAGTTCTCGCTGTTTTTATTCTCAACAAAACCAATGAACGCATCCTTTTCCTATGCAACAGTGTCTCTTTTGTAGTTGCTTTCTTTTTGCTCCTTCGCATCACGACGCTACGAAAAGAAACCACACCACCCCTACACACGGATTCTGCAACAACATCACAAGAAAAACCCAGCCTTTGGGCTGATATTACGTCAGGGTTTACCTACCTCTGGCAAAACGCACCCGTTAGGGTACTTACCTTAGTAGGTATCCTCAATGCTTTCGTCGGAGGCGTGGTAGCCGCCCTATATCTGCCTCTTGCCGACAATAACTATGGCATTGGTAATCACGATCCACGCATTACTTATTTGCTTTATGCCATGCTCATTGGTGGGATTGTCGGTAGTTTTCTGCTCCCAAGGCTAAGGGAGAGAGAAATTTCACCCATCCTTGTAGGTGCCAGTTCTCTCCTTATCAATACACTCACGCTCCTGCTCATGGTGTTCAGCCAATCATTCCTGCTTTTATTTGTGAGCCTATTGTTCTGGCAAGCCTCCTATGGACTTGTCATCATGAACGCAATTGTTCTGCGTATGGAGGTTGTTGCAGAAGAATACCTTGGGCGTGTTTCTGCCACAGCACGACTTATCTCTTGGGGTGCTTCACCTGTCGGCGCTCTTGCTGCTGGTTTCCTAGCGCAAATCAATCTAGCAACGCCGCACACCATACTCCTATGTTCAGCATTATTGCCTGTCATAGGTGCTGGCTGCCTACTGGTCTTTCACAAGAACTACCGCTTGCGCATCCCAGATGCCCCTTCGAGCGATTCTGCAAGTGAACAATCAGCATAAACACGAAAGAACCTCGAGTTTATTTATGCGTATGCCTTGAGTGTTGCTTCATAAAATTAGGCACTGGCGTAGCAAGAAAGAATATCTAAAGAAAATAGGGTAGTTCCACAAAGATTGACATTTGGGTGTGAGCATTCTTTAGAATAGGCTTGCGTCAGTGCCCATAGTGATGTCGTAATCCACCACTAACCTTACCGATGATATGCGGGTAGCTTTGTTGAGTGCTATGGAACCTGGGGCACGGTTTGTTTCCGATAAAGCGCGCCTACCCTCGGGCTTTCACACAACTAGGCGTAAATCATACTATCATTCGTGGCACACAAAACAGTGGCTCCCTGATGAGAATTAATGGGATTCATTCTTCGCTCAAAAAAATCATGGACGCTTATAATGGCGTTGCCACAAAGTACTTAGAGCACTATCTAGCGTGGCATAAGTGGTACAAAATGGACGCAAGTAGTGGACGGGAATTATTGTCTGCCGACCCTCATGACACTTATAGCAGCACCCGCGACACCATGAAATGGTGACACGATGCCAGCAATGAGTAGCCAAGCTCATTGCTGCATTATAACTGCACTACAAGAACGTAGCGCCCAACATACATAAAAATTGGCACTGACTAGGCAACCAGTAATATCTTTCACCGGTTTTTGCTGTTAAAATAGTTTTTTGTAATCAAATGCCAATCTTTAAGGTGCCTAGGCTGCAATAGCCTAGGCATTTTTGGGGTTAAGGGGCAATCAAATTAAATATATAAATCCATCATATCCAAAAATAGAACTAGCATACATCAAACTATATTTGATGTATGCTACACAACCAACGCTATTTTCGATGTTTTCTTAAAGAGTGCGCTAATTTGACTATTGCAAAATAGATTACGCAACAGACAATCACCACCACAGCAGAGAATACAAAGTGCTCTACCGATGGACTTCGCACGAGAAACGTGACTTGCGTTGCAAGCAAGATTATCAAAAAAGGGAAAAACATTTTAGAAGAATTCCCATGCATGGTGATCTCCCAACTCAAAAGTTACTTGTCACGGCATATTGTGTATCCATCACGGTTAGCTCTGGGCATAGCCTATAGGACTACAGTTAGTATGGCTCACTCCGTTCATGCGGGCAAGTGATTGAGGTAACATTTTATCCATTATTTATCATGTATTAACTTTCCTAGCAGCACTACCCCTCTGATTCTGCAAGTGAACAATCAGCATAAGCGCAAAGAATACTAAGGTCATAGCCGGTATGCGGAACATTTCGTGCGGATAGACCAGTGTGCGCCAACCAAGCATAGACATCATCACCAATTGGGAGGCAACCACCCACCCCAGTGCGTCGCGACGCCAGAGTCCCACAATGATCCCCACAACGATTACAACAATGAGTGCAATGCTAAACGACGTCGTGGTGCTGCCGATTTGATTCGAGAGCGCATCCCCTGCTCGTAACTGCGCTGCGTAGTCAACAATGCCCAAGAAACCAGAAAATGGGATTCCGATATTGCCGCTATCATACTCCTGCTGCTGAGCATCAAAATTACTACGCACATACACCAACCAGCACAATAAACTAAGCGGCCCTATAGCAAGGGCAAAAATTGTCGTCCTTGCCCGCTGCCAAGAAAGGTTATGCTCTACAAGCCATCGCCATACAGTTAGGGCTATCAAGGCCAAAATTGCGAGGCTAAGCTGCTCTTTTGTTAAGCACACTGCAATACTCAAGGGCATGAGTAGCCATCGCGAACGTCGACTGCCATACACCAGAAGTACCAATGCAAGCATAAATACTTGGAAAGGTTCCGTAAGCACCGTAGTAGTAGAAAACAACAAACCCGGGCTCATGGGAACAAGCAGCCCCCACCAAGGACTTCCCCCAAGGCGATAAGCAAGATAGGCAATGCTCATGGCCGCTGCCGCTGCAGAGCCTATCGCCAAAACCCATGCAACGGTGTCAAAAAGATGTTCCTGCCCCAATGCACAAACACGGATCAACCATGCATAAAACGGGTGCCCATAGCGATAAGCCGCCAGGTCAATGAGATCATGTGCGCTGCCGCGAGCAAAAGGATCAGCTGCCATTGCCCATAGATATACCCCGTCATAGTGATCTTCCGGGTTAGACGAAAGTCGAAAACTAGGGTCGCGTGTTTGGATATAACTAGCTATCGGATCATCTTCGGTAGCATTCATCAATAGTGATGGGGAAAATGGTTCCGCACCTCGTCGTGAAGCCCATTGCGCCAGCAATGTTACGAATGCGCTGAGGATACCGCAACATAGTATGGCGAGCCTGGGATTGGATATTTTCTGTGAAAAGGGCACGCAGCTCATTATGGCATAGAACAATAAGAAAAACCGCCCTGACGAGCAGAGCGGTTTTAATCCTAGATTCTAGGGATATTACTTGATGATCTTGGTAACACGACCAGCACCAACGGTACGGGAACCCTCGCGGATAGCGAAGCGTAGACCCTCGTCCATAGCAACTGGCTGGATCAAAGTAACAGACATATCTACGTTGTCACCAGGCATAACCATCTCGGTACCCTCTGGCAACTTCACAACACCGGTAACGTCGGTGGTGCGGAAGTAGAACTGTGGACGGTAGTTATCGAAGAATGGGGTGTGGCGTCCACCTTCATCCTTAGAAAGAACGTACACAGAACCCTCGAACTCGGTGTGAGGAGTGTAAGCACCTGGCTTAACAACAACCTGTCCACGCTCAACATCTTCACGCTTAAGACCACGAAGAAGAAGACCACAGTTGTCGCCTGCCTCGGTGTAGTCAAGAAGCTTACGGAACATCTCGATACCGGTAACGGTAGTCTTCTGAGCCTGCTCACGGATACCGATGATCTCAACTTCTTCGTTAACGTTGAGGGAACCGCGCTCAACACGACCGGTAACAACAGTACCACGACCAGTAATGGTGAAGATATCCTCGATAGGCATCAAGAATGGCTTATCAGTCTCACGCTCTGGATCTGGGATAGAGTCGTCACAAGCCTGCATGAGGTCGATGATGGACTGAGTCCACTTCTCGTCACCCTCAAGAGCCTTCAATGCAGAGATGTGGATGATTGGAGCTTCCTCATCGTATTCCTGCTCAGCAAGAAGTTCACGAACTTCCATCTCAACGAGCTCGATGATTTCCTCATCGTCAACCATGTCACACTTGTTAAGTGCAACGAGGATGTAAGGAACACCAACCTGACGAGCAAGAAGAACGTGCTCGCGGGTCTGAGGCATTGGACCGTCGGTAGCAGCAACAACAAGAATAGCGCCGTCCATCTGAGCAGCACCGGTAATCATGTTCTTGATGTAGTCAGCGTGACCTGGCGCATCAACGTGTGCGTAGTGGCGCTTCTCGGTCTGGTACTCCACGTGGGAGATGTTAATGGTAATACCGCGTTCTTTCTCTTCTGGCGCCTTGTCAATAGCGTCGAAAGCGAAAGCCTCGTTGAGATCTGGGTAAGCGTCAGCCAACACCTTGGTAATAGCAGCGGTGGTGGTAGTCTTACCGTGGTCAACGTGACCGATAGTACCGATGTTTACGTGCGGCTTAGTACGCTCGAACTTAGCCTTTGCCACTGTATGTCCTCCTGGACTTCGCGGTGACCACGACTCTCGCAGCCACATGGTTTACAAACACTGTGCTTTCAGCTGCTAATTCGGCAGCCTGGCAAACACAGCACATTACAAAATTGTGCCAGTTACATAATGCTATTCCCACACGCCTAATTTTTCAAGCCGCGCAGCACTATTAGGGAATCATAGCGGGTAACGGCCTGCTCATTACTCAGTTTTCTACAGCAATAACGCACGAACAGAACTCTGAATAATCAGCAGACCACTACCCGATTCGCATTTCCTCAGCAACTGACACGCAACTGAGAAAATGCAGGCAGCAGTACCTAATTAAATTCTAGGCAGTACCATTACGCTCAGCAACAATTTCAGCTGAAACGTTAGTTGGCACCTCTGCATAAGAGTCGAAGATCATGGTGTACTGTGCACGACCCTGAGTACGGGAACGCAAGTCACCAACATATCCGAACATCTCAGAAAGAGGAACCTTAGCCTTCACAACCTTAGCTCCTGCGCGATCATCCATAGAAGCAATCTCGCCACGACGTGAGTTGATGTCACCAATAACATCACCCATGTAGTCCTCAGGAGTGATAACTTCAACCATCATCAAAGGCTCAAGCAATACTGGCTTTGCCTTTGCCACAGCTTCTTTGAGCGCCTGGGAACCAGCGAGCTTGAAGGCCATTTCAGAGGAGTCAACCTCGTGGTAAGCACCATCAAGCAACGTAGCCTTGATGTTTACCAATGGGTAGCCTGCAAGGTAACCATACTGCATAGCGTCTTGGATACCAGCATCCACAGAAGGAATGTACTCTTTTGGCACACGACCACCGGTAACAGCATTCTCGAAGGTGTAGGTTGCACTCTCGCCCTCTTCCAGAGTCTCTGGATCTGGGTTATATGGCTCAAGGGCAATGATAACCTTAGCGAACTGACCTGAACCACCAGTCTGCTTCTTGTGCGTGTACTCGACCTTCTCCACAGCCTTGCGGATAGTCTCACGGTAAGCAACCTGTGGGTTACCCACATTAGCTTCAACCTTGAACTCACGCTTCATACGATCGACGAGAACGTCGAGGTGGAGCTCACCCATGCCACCAATAACGGTCTGACCTGATTCCTCATCAAGCTCAACGGTGAATGTTGGGTCCTCTTCAGCGAGCTTCTGAATAGCAGTACCGAGCTTCTCCTGGTCGGACTTAGTCTTAGGCTCGATGGAAACCTTAATCACGGGATCTGGGAAGTCCATAGACTCCAAGATGATTTGGTTGTTCTTATCACATAGGGTGTCACCGGTGGTGGTGTCTTTCAGACCAATGAAAGCGTAAATGTTACCCGCGCGCGCTTCTTCAACAGGGTTTTCCTTGTTAGCGTGCATCTGGAATAGCTTACCGATACGCTCGTTCTTACCCTTGGTGGAGTTAGCAACCTGGGTACCAGGCTCAACAATACCGGAGTACACACGAACGAAGGTGAGCTTACCAAAGAATGGGTGCGCAGCAATCTTGAAAGCAAGAGCAGAGAAAGGCTCATCAACAGAAGGCTTACGAGTGATTTCCTTGGACTCATCACCAACAGCAGTACCGTGTACCTCACCAATGTCTAGTGGAGTTGGAAGGAAGTCGATAACTGCGTCGAGAAGTGGCTGAACACCCTTGTTGCGGTATGCAGTACCACAAAGAACTGGGTAAATTTCAGACGCAATGGTGAGCTTGCGGATAGCACCCTTGATTTCTTCAAGAGTAAGCTCCTCGCCACCAAAATACTTCTCCATGAGTTCTTCATCAGACTCAGCAACAGCTTCAAGGAGCTTCTCGCGGTATTCCTCAGCCTTTTCCTGAAGGTCAGCTGGGATTTCCTCGATTGTAGGCTCAGCACCAGTCTCTACTTTACCGCGCCAAGTAATTGCCTTCATTTCTAGCAAATCGACAACACCGTCGAAGTCATCTTCAGCACCGATTGGAAGTTGCAATACCAATGGCTTTGCACCAAGGCGGTCGATAATGGTCTGAACGGTGTAGTAGAAGTCTGCACCAAGCTTATCCATCTTGTTTACGAAGCAGATACGTGGAACGTCGTACTTAGCAGCCTGACGCCACACCTGCTCGGACTGAGGCTCAACACCCTCTTTACCGTCGAACACAGCAACTGCACCATCAAGAACACGCAAAGAACGCTCAACCTCAACGGTGAAGTCCACGTGACCTGGGGTGTCGATGATGTTGATCTGGTTACCATTCCAGAAACAAGTAACAGCAGCGGAGGTAATAGTAATACCGCGCTCTTTTTCCTGCTCCATCCAGTCTGTGGTGGAGGCGCCGTCGTGAGTCTCGCCTACTTTACGGTTGATACCGGTGTAGAAGAGGATACGTTCAGTAGTAGTAGTTTTACCAGCATCGATGTGAGCCATGATGCCAATGTTGCGAACCTTGTTGAGGTCTTTAAGCACTTCTTGAGGTGCCACGTTATTCCCTAACTGTGTAGCCCAAGCGCTCGAAAGCGCCCGTTATACGGATATGTCTGTTTAGTAATTATTTATCTTGCCAAAAAACTGCTGAACTTTCAGCACGAGTTTAAGCAGACGGAAAAAGAACCCAACCACAGGGCATAACATCTAATGCACTGAGCCATAGATGACGCATACATGGTTGGGTTAGTTTCTGCATAAGATATTTTACCAGCGGTAGTGTGCGAATGCACGGTTAGCTTCAGCCATCTTGTGAGTGTCTTCACGACGCTTCACAGAAGCACCAAGACCATTAGCTGCATCAAGAATCTCATTAGCAAGACGCTCGATCATGGTGTGCTCACGACGCTGACGAGTGAAAGTTACCAACCAGCGAAGTGCAAGAGTGTTAGCACGATCAGGACGAACCTCAACAGGAACCTGGTAGGTTGCACCACCAACACGACGAGAACGAACCTCGAGGTCAGGCTTGATGTTTCCAAGAGCCTTTTCCAAGGTAAGCACTGGGTCGGTACCAGTCTTTTCTTTGCAGATATCAAGTGCACCGTAGACGATACGCTCTGCAGTGGACTTCTTACCGTCGAGAAGCACTTTGTTTACCAGCTGAGTAACAACCTGAGAGCCGTACACTGGATCTTTAACAATAGGACGCTTTGGAGCTGCATTTTTACGCATTGATTACTTCTCCTTCTTTGCGCCGTAACGGGAACGAGCCTGCTTACGGTCTTTTACGCCCTGAGTATCAAGTGCGCCACGGATAACCTTGTAACGAATACCTGGAAGGTCCTTTACACGACCACCACGAACAAGCACCATTGAGTGCTCCTGGAGGTTGTGACCCTCACCTGGGATATACGCAGAAACCTCAATACCAGAGGTCAAACGCACACGAGCGAGTTTACGAATAGCTGAGTTAGGCTTCTTAGGTGTAGTTGTGTAAACACGAGTACACACGCCACGACGCTGAGGAGAACCCTTCAGCGCAGCTGTCTTTACCTTAGCTGCTTTATCGTGGCGGCCCTTGCGAACAAGTTGCTGAATAGTAGGCATGAACCGTCTTTCTGTAATTTTCTTAACGCCCCAGCACTGCACAGTGCAGCACCAATGACTTTTACATGGAAATGACCCCAAACACGACAAAAAAGGGGCTCTTTATCGGGGCCACTTCCGAGATTCCCAGAACATCACGCCTCATGGTTTTACAAGAAATCCATGAGAAATGATGACAGGTTCCCATAGATAATCGGGATCAAAAAGACACACTACCCTATGATCTTGGGATTAACCAAATCATAGGGTAGGCGTCGAAAGCGCAAGGGACATTAGTCTACAAGACGCTGCCCTGTTGTTGACGAGAAGAAATGCTGACCATCTTCCCGAATACGGGCGTACACCACAGTACCTGGTTGAGGTGCCACGTGAGGCAACGCACGAACCACAATCTGATCACTCTTTTCCGGATTCTGCTCAGCACCAGAACTCAACTGCCCGCCACCAACGAGACGCCCATACAGATAGGAGTCCGAACCAAGCTCCTCGACGAAATCCAACTGCACCGGAATAATGCCCTCGGTAGCGCTCGCCGCCTCTGCCTCAGAAACCAACTCCAACGCCTCCGGACGGAACCCAATCACTACCTGGGACTTATCCTCAGCTGTCAAGGCTTGACGCACCTGCTCAGGGACCCGGACTCGTGCTTGCCCTAAAGTGGCATAACCATCATCGTCTAGAGCAAAGGTGCCGATATTCATAGCAGGCGAACCAATGAATCCTGCCACAAACACATTATTAGGGTGCTCATAAAGCTCCCGAGGAGTACCCACCTGCTGCAATTCTCCCTGGTTAAGCACCGCAATACGATCCCCCATTGTTAAAGCCTCAGTCTGATCATGGGTAACATACACCGTGGTAACACCTAAACGACGCTGCAAACTAGCTATTTGGGTACGGGTTTGCACACGCAATTTAGCATCCAAGTTTGACAATGGCTCATCCATGAGGAACACCTGCGGCTCACGCACAATAGCGCGCCCCATTGCAACACGCTGACGCTGACCACCAGAAAGCGCTTTTGGTTTCCGATCCAATAGCTCAGTCAGATCAAGAGTTTTCGCCGCCTGCTCCACTCGCTGATTGATAACCTCCTTAGGCTCACCAGCGATTTTTAGCGCAAAGCCCATATTTTCCCGCACGGTCATATGCGGATAAAGCGCATAGTTCTGGAACACCATCGCAATATCGCGCTCTTTAGGCTGAGCATGAGTAACATCACGACCACCAATCAAAATGCGCCCACTGCTGACTTCTTCCAAGCCCGCAAGCATACGCAAGGTAGTAGATTTACCGCAGCCCGACGGTCCGACGAGCACCAAAAACTCGCCATCAGCAATATCTAAGTTGATTGATTTAACCGAGGGCTCACTAGCGCCTGGGTACACCAATGTCGCATTCTCATAAGTAACACTTGCCATTTTTCCTCCATCGGCAGGAACGTGCCGAACGATCCGTAGTGAAGATAAGTGAAGATTGCAGTTTTAACCACAGTAAGACGTTTACTGTGATACATAACAAACCTAGCAGAAAACAGTTATCCTGTTATATCGTGTTAGGTGTGAATACTCCTGGCACCCCATCCGCACCTTCCGCAGCAGCGTCGACTGCATTCTCAGAAGCACTGCACCCTGCCCCACGCCTGAACTATCGGCAAACATTGCCAGATTTCTTCTGGTACCCAGTACAGCCAGCTCATTCATTTCTGACCGTGCCAGTAGTACAAAAAACTTTTAGCGACGCAGGTTGCCCAGTAGATGCCAGCCTCAGCCCTCGGGAATTTTTTGCGCATATTGAATCCACATTACGCACCCCGGAAACACCTTATGGTCAAACCCCCGTACACACCTATGCCCTAGTGACCATGTACCATCAGCTCATTATTGATCTCGTGGTGTTCCAAAATGATGAAGCGGTCATTAAATCGCACAAAAATATCAGCAACATCTTGCGCCTCGCCGCACTGTGCAATTTCATCCTCGGTGACAGCGCCGCACGCATGACTAACCATCTCTACCTTGGAATGCTCTACCACTACAACAAACTCACCGACGCAGCTATCAACGAATTCCGCGCTGCTACCAACTGCGCCGCGCTCTGTTCCTATGATGAGCTGAACCTAGCTGAGTACCTCTTACCTGATTGCTCCCCACAAAAACGCGAGGAATTGGTACGGGAATTAGGCAATTGTTCACTTGTTCCAGTTGCCAGCGTGGCGCGTCGATTTGCTCAGATTAGCCAGAATCGACAAGAAGCGCAGCAACAGGCTCCGGCGCAGACTCAGCAATATACTCAGCAACAGGCGCAACCCCAACAGCAGGCGCAGGCTCCTGCTAAACCTACCCCGCAACACACCCACACCACACAGCAACCCAAATCCGCCACAACTCACACAGCTCCAGAAAGCAATGCTCCACAAAAAACAGCTCAAGACGTGCAGAATGAACAACGCTTGCGGGCACAGGCACTCAGTGAGGTCATTATTGATACGCAGTCCATTAGCGAGGCTCACAAATATACCGATGAGCTTTTCGAGGTACTTGAAGGACTCGACAATGACTACGCTGCAGAACTTTTAACAAGCACTGCCGATACCTTGGGCCAGCAAAATAATGCAGAACAACTTGCGGTAAAAGTCTATGACCAATTAAGCCAACTCTATCTACACAACCGCAATCCTATTGCAGCTACTGCCGCAAACTATCGTGCCATTATGACTCTGCGGTCTACCAATGAAAAAGAACATCTACGCGAAGCCTTCGACCGCGCTACCAAAAATGAGACGCTCGCTGCCACAACTGGCGACGCAGAGTCGATCATTAAAGCCAAAATCCTCCTAGCACTGCTCTACATCAATGCAGGACAACCCAAAAATGCCATTGGAAAATTATTAGAGGTCACGGATAATCCTGCGTATCAAAATCTGCGGGAAAAAACCGATCTCATTATGCTGGCACGAGCACAATGTATATTAGCTAAGGCATGGGCGCAGTGGGCGGCTACCTTAAATAGAGATAGCCAAAAGGACGCTTTACACTTTTCAACTCAAGCATTTGAGACTGCCAATGCCATTTTCCAGAAGGTCGGGCAGCCCGACGGTGTGGACGTTACCCGCAATCTTTATAACATTTAAGCGCGCGCAACACTCTGGCACGTGCAGCTAGAACGCCACAGCACAACCCTAACGCAACCAGCCCTTATTACTTGGCAGCCATATGAGCACCAGCGCAATAATGCCGATGATCCCGCCAATCCATAGGCGATCGTCGATAAGGAAAAACAAACTCAATACTGACCATATGCTAAGCCCAATGCGCCCCCACTGGTAGCCGCTGAGCATGAAAATTGCGCAAGTGGCGGCAAAGATGAGCGCTATGATACTTAACCCTATGTGAATATCGAAGTCATGCGCATACTGCACATCAAAGAAGAAACGGTTACCTAGCAGGAAAAACAGGTAAATAAAATGCAGCAATGTCAATGCTGTAGCAATCAATAATGCCCACGGCGCATGGAAGATATTTACCCGCCCACGGATGTGATTTGATCCAACAGCCCCCACATATTCCTGCTCAGGGTAGGTAGACTGTGTGCTGCCAAAGCGATAATCATTCTGGTTAATGCCCGTGGTTGCCCGAGTTGGCGCAAATGCTTGGTCACCATTGCGATCATTCCCCTGGTCATAGCCCTGGTTAGGGTTTCTAAAACCACCAAAGGTCATGTTCATTTCCCTCCTGTGAGAATGTTGTAGTCATAGAGCAACCACAATACGGGGTCAGCGCAGCGGAATGGCGCAATGCCAGAACGATCCAAATGCGAACCATGCGGATTATTCCCCAGTGATGACACCGCAAAAAAACGCAATTGACTACCTTGGTCAAAGCCCTGACTAGTCAGCGTGTTAATCAAGCGCTTGGCGTCGAGCCGCACTAAGAGAGAAGAAATCTCATTATGCAATAGTACCTGGTCAGTGCCAGTGTATGGTGGGTCGAGTTCCCGATTAAACGCCGCACCATAATTACCCATGATCTCTGCCCAATCCAGCCCTTGTATCTCCTCTAGCTGGCGCAACGTATCAAACTTAGACAAGGTGACCGCTAACCGAGTACGCGTGCCATTCATCAGATACAGCAGGTTATCAAGAACATTCTTCGTTGGTTCCTCATCAGCGCTCTCCACATGGACTTTGCCGCGCAGCATTTTCTGGATTTCTTCCACAGTAAGCGGGTCAAAGAGGAAAATAATTTCATGCGCGTATTGGAAAAATTCCAGTTGAGCAAGATTCTCCTTGGGCAACACCTCCAAATCTTCACCCGCGACGTCGCGCAGTACCAAAAAAACTTGGCGCTGTTCGCCTTGAATATCCCACTTTCCAATGTCAAAGATGAGTGGATCATGCTGGTAGGCGTCGCCAGAATTGATGGACGGAGTTGAATTCGGCAAGCCCATCTTCCGATACAACGGATCCTCATAATTATGCGCATAGCTTTCTGCGGTCGACGCATCAGCTGGACGCAACACCTGCCCATAATTTTCAATCATCTGCTCAAGCACTTTGAGCAACACCGCAATGTAGAGTGTTTTTCCACTAGCCCGAGCCCCAGCAAGGGCAATAGTTATGGTCAATGAACCCTGCCAACCTTGCGGCAATTCCCTATCCACAAACTCAGAACGAGTAGCCATAGGATTAGCCAAAGGACGGAAAGTGTAAGGGCACCTAGTTGAGTAGTCGAGAGTCATGAACGCTTACTTTCTACTTTCCTTATTCTTTCCTTATTCAGAAACGACACAAGCATGCACAATATCAGCGTAAACGCCACGCAATGCCTCAGTGTTATTCTCTTTTAACAATGCCACCAACTGCGGACTAAGCGATAACGTTCGAGTACGTGGCTCAAAAAAAGTCTCTTGATCCCGCACACCAAGCACAATACTAAACCCTGCATTCGATTCTGGCTCAGGCTGTTCGTCACGAATACAGAAAGTGGGAACCTCAGGAGCCTGCTCATCACACCCACGCACCACACCAGAACCAATATGCCCTGCACCCTGACCAACCACCTCAGAAACAGCAGTCAATAACTCCGCACTATTATTGGTATAAATAGGCTGATCATTATTTTTATGCGTTTTCCCTGCATATACCGCAATGCCTTTATCAGGATAAAGCGCACCCACCACACCAGTAATAACTTCTGTAGCCACTTCCAACTCAGCAGCCGTACTCTGCGCACTCATCGACGCCGTAGCATCAACAATGAGTTTGAGAACACCAGGAGCAGCCGGAATCTGAGTATGCGAGAAAGTACCACGATTCTTTTCACTCAACACCCCGGCACGCACCATAGCAGCCACACCAGTCATAACCTTCTCGCTGCGAATCCCCTCAGCTTTCACCACAAGGTTCTCCCCCGCAAAAGCCAATGTGCCCACCACAGCACTTTGCCTGCCGTCGAGAGCAATAGGCGGCAGCTCCACTCCTTGTGCTGCAGGGGTTCCCATCTTGCCGCGAATAACCACCACCCGTACCTGGGTTCCAGGACCAAACTCCTCGCTACCTACTGGGTGCAAAGAAATTTTTATCTCCCCACTCCCACCACGTAATTTGAGCAGGCTATCGCGAGCTCGGTTATACTGCGCATGCCCTGTTAATTCAATGCGTATCGGGGTCGACTGTGCCCCAAGTGCGAAAGCCTCAACATCAATCGCACCACGCATAAGAATTTCGGTGCTTTGTCCTGCGCTAAGAGTACGAACTGCCATGATTATTCCTTAAAAATTTGTCGATATATTTCCGGCGATATGCTGCGACCTCATCTGGCGGAGATCACGAGATCCTTGAGATTGCTGTGCTTGCTGTGAGGATTGAACTGGCCCAGAACGCCTAGGAGGTACTGCCACGGGCGCCCCAACCATTCCTTCCTTCACAACACGCTGCACCAACGCAGCAGTATCATGCAGAGGATGGTTGGGCTTTGCCCGCACCATCTCCAATCGCGGCAGCACACTAGCCGTATGCGCATTCGCCAAAAACTCATGAATACGCGCCACATAGCGCTGTTGCAATTCCGGCTGCCACGTTTTTACGCACTGCCACGGCATAGACATAATCAAAAAAGAATGTTCTGCCCCCACACCAGCAAAATAACCAGCTGCACTGG
This sequence comes from Corynebacterium sp. sy039, assembly GCF_007904105.1. Classification (NCBI taxonomy): domain Bacteria; kingdom Bacillati; phylum Actinomycetota; class Actinomycetes; order Mycobacteriales; family Corynebacteriaceae; genus Corynebacterium; species Corynebacterium sp. sy039. The sequence continues at coordinate 1,892,024 of NZ_CP042325.1, forward strand.
CAGCATAAATGACCAACAACTGCTCTGTATGCTCTGGGCTTAAGTGCTCTGGGGAACGTCGCAAGAACTCTACCACTGCCGACCAGGTATAGCAGAGTGTTTCCTCAGGATAGCGCTCTATAGCATCCAACCATTGCGCACCCTGATGAGCATTGATGTAGTCGATAACCGGCTGAACCACATGAACTTCCGACGTCACACCTCGTTGATTATGCACCTGCGTTCGAGGTGTAGGCGGCGTTTTCTTGTCCTTTGCTTCTGCTATGGGGCTATCCGTCGAGGATGCGTGATCGGAACTAGCTCCAGAACGTGCTAAGGAATCAGTGACATCAGCAAAAGGATTCGCACCATAGTCGTGATCCTGGTTCTGCGCCAACAAATCAGTGGCTGCGGATCTGCGCTGCGCCTTAGCTGATGGTGCCGATTGCGTTCCTGAAAGGGATGCGTCTAGCGCAACCACAATGGCAAGTGCTGTTGGGTCAGTCCATAACTGCGCACCATACTCAAGTAGTTTCTTCGACTTAGCTGTTTTCTGAATCTGGCGCATATACTCGCCACTGCGTACATAGGACAGTGTCTCTGAGCTGTCGTAATCCACACCAGCAGCAATGTCAATAACTATTGACTCTGTTTCTTGCTCATTCTCCCGCACCTGTGCAACATCACTACGCGGAATCGCAACCAAGCGTGCTCGAGAAACCTTGGCAAGAGTATTCTCTCGCTCAAAAGTGGAAAAGTATAGTTCTTGTGCGGTTTCAGGAGAAAAACAATACCCGATGGCAGCAATCCACAATGCCGCCTGCTGATGATCAACACCAAGAATAATTCTTTTTTCCCCACTAGCAAGCGCATCGACAATGACCCCAAGAGTAACAAGCTGTGCAGGTTCCTGGGCAAACAGCTCTCGCATAACTTGCTGCGGATTAGCAAGGGCACGAGGGTCAGAATCAGGACGAGTGCTCAACTGCGTAGAGCTAAGCTGCACAGAATCAATTTCATTGTTGAATGGTTCAGCAAGTTCTGGTGCAGCGATGAAACTAGCCGGATAAAAAGTTAGCTCAGACTCGCTCGCGTGGGAATAGCGAAAAATATGTGCCGTGGAAAAAACATTACCTGCGCGGTTCGCGGAGTCTTTTCCAGCGGGAACAGAATGAATGAGCACCTTGGCGCGATGTGGCGCTAAAGACAGCCATGCTGTTCGACGCACAAATTGCTGTCTGTCCTTGGCAGAGGCATAGAGCGGAATAGGTGTTTGACTAGCCAGGTGGGTAGGGATTTTGCTAATCACTGAGCTTTTTTCTTCTTCACTCATCTGCCCAATGCAGGTGCCGATCTGCCAACCAGCTCGTTTGCGTGACGATGTTGCTGCGGCAAAAGAGGCATAGGTAAGCGCACCATCACTGCAAATAGTCTGTGCTTCAGGCTCAATCCTTTGCCCAGCGTCGTTATGCGTCTGAGCTTCCGACGCTGTGCCTTGTACCTGCTGTTCCCACTGGCGCTGGGTCTGTGACTCAGATTGCTGATAAGCATCATGAAGAATACTTGCCATGCTGGCTTTTTCTTCTTCCCAGGACATTTCCCACCTCCTTAAAGCTCTATTGCGACTTGTCTAGCGCGAAAACCAACCGCGTTTTTTGGGTTTTTGCTGCGCTGGTTGTGCTGGTTGTGCTGGTTGCATCGGTTGCGGCTGTTGTGGTTGCTCTAGTGGCCGGACTGTTTCGACAACACGGGTATATTCACTATGCCCATTACCAGGCTGGTAGCCAGTACCTAACCCTGGATCTGCATACGACGAGGCACCAGGTTGCGCCACAGCACCAGATCCTCCTGCCCCAGGTACACCAGCTGGAGCAGCAGCATGGGCACTGTTGCTCTGGAATACTGCAACATGATCCTTATTGATAAACGTCAATTCATTACGCTCATCAGTTAAAATTTTGCGCACCCCAGCAGCATGAATATCCTCATGCACCATGAATAGCCGAATAAAGCCCGGACGAGTTATTTCTTTACCAGGAATAAACCATGTGGTTGCGCCCTGCTCATCAGCACCAAGCTCCTCAGTGGTCAAAATGGGACCACCAATGGAATCAGCGTGCGCATTGTCCCATCGTTGTGCGCTTAATTCCACACGATGTCGTTGCGCATAATCCTGTGAGAAAAGCGGCAGTCGATCCGCATTGTGGACGATACGGAATCGCGGTGGGTTAGGGTCACGCGCACCATCGCGCCACACTTTAATGATCAACCCTGGGTTATTGCCCGCTACCGCCTGAATTGTGTAAAGATAGCGCCATAATCCTGGATAATTCACCACAGTGGGATTTTGGGCACTCTCAATTCTGCCGGCGTCCATGCTCTGCGGGGTGAGCACAATATCTTCACCATTAGCGTTCAGGTTCAGTCTGATACCACCATTACGGCGATAATTCTTCTGGGTAATCTCACCAATTTTTGTCCGCTCTAAACCGTTGTGATAACCACCGGTAGAGGTTTTTTCTACTAAAACAGTGCTTGCGCCTAGTGGCCAGTCGAAGGAAATAAGTTGGAACCCAACATTTTCGCGTAATTGCGCCTGCTGTATATCGCCCACTCGTTGCAGCGCACTCGACTGCCCCACAATGGCTTTCTCTCCCAAGATATTTACCGGGGTGACATATACTTCATCTTCACCATCTGGCCACATGAAATAATGATCCACAGACTCACCTGGTGCGTAGTCGTCAAAATCGCGGTAGATAATGGCATTGCTGAGCACCCCGTCGTTCTCTAATGCCTCAATTGGTACTTCTTCCCACGTGAGGTCTTCATTAGGGCGTTGATTGCTCAGATATACGCGCACTTTACCTACCGGTGGCGCATACCAATTCACATAAATCTGAGTGCTTGCGGTGACATCATCTTGTATCTTATCCACCAACTCAAACGGTACTTTTTCCAGCTCACCATCGACATTGACAATATATTCTTTGCTGGTAGGACCATAGTTTTCATTGCCTGACGCGTCGAGCACCCCAGCACAAAAGGCGACTTTGACACTCACGCCACGGTTGTGCGTGCGATAACGGAAAGAACGCTTTGTCACGCCGTCGAAAAGCTCATTTTCGGGGCGGTCAATGCGTCCACGACCCCCCTCCATGACATACACGCGCATTTTATGTAGCCCACTAATAGCTGGCCAGGTGCCCTCAATGACTCCTTGGGCTTCGCTAATCTGAATATCGCACGGCGGGAAAATGCACAGTTGGCGACCAATGAAAATGGGTTGGGCGCGTCTAGCGTCTGCGATGTCTTTGCCTACATATGCCCACACTTGGTATTCCATATAGGCATGATGATCCGGGACAGGATCCTCAAAGGTGGTGTCAGTGGTCACCACCAGTTCTTCTGCGTCATCAGGTGAGGGTTCTTCTGTGAGATAGTCAGTGCGCATGACGCGGTAGAGCACAGTGTCATAGCCGTGGATGGGTTCCCAAACGATTTCCGTGCGCGCTTGGCTATCTGCATTCTCCCGACGATAATTCAGATCATAGGTATTAATCCCTGGTGCCCCAGCCACATCTGCACCATAATCATAGGCGCTAAACTCTAAACCAGTGATGATCTGATCCGCTGCTTGTGCGACTTCCGCTGCCTCTGCTGCCACGATGGCTTCTTCAGGTTCCGCTTCCGACGTTGCAGTTGTTCCAGGGGCAGCTCCAGAATCCTGAGCAGCTGTCAGCAAATGCTCGGGGGCAGCTTGCTGCCGTTTACGCATTATCTCAGGAATAAGATCGCTATGCTCTTCCCCCAATAGTTGCGCTAATTCTTGCTCATCCAACTGCGGCGCACGCATAATTCGCTCTAGCGTGACTTGATCTAATTGCGATAAGCGAAGGTGCAATGTCGAGTTCATAAGCGTCTTTCCTTTATTTGCATATTTGTGCGCTAAGGCTACGAGTGCTTGCGGGGGTTAAATCAAGCCATCAAAATCATCGGCAATATCTGGCAAGGGTGTCTGGAATTGTGCCGATACTGGCGACGCCGTTGCCGCAGATTCACTCTGCTCATTCTGGGTAGTTGCCTCCAATGACGGCAACTCTAGCGCTGTGGCTGCACGAGAATGATCAGTGTGTTGCTCAGCTGCAAGCTGGAAATATCCCAAGTCGGTGAAGGCACCATATTCCACCACGGTTAACGACTCAGAGAGAGAATCGCCAACATTATGGCGAGCTAATACTCGGATATGCGGATCTACCTCAGCAGCACCATTGTTCACCCCGTCGCTGGTGATGATCTTATGGTTAAAACTGCTGTTGAGTTTGCCTGTTTCTAAGCGCACCATATCGGTATTGAGCGCACTATGGGATATTTTCTGCTCATAACTGGAATTATGCGTACGCAAGAAATTCAACCCATACTGCCATGCTTGCATACCACGCTCATGCCCAAATACGCCAGTATCTTCAAGACACGCCTGTGCAACTGCTTCTAATTGCGAATTGTGCCCTGATTGCCCATAGAGCGTAACGTTTTCTCCACCATAATTTGCCCGCTTCATCGACTGCTCTAACGCCTGGCTAATGATAGTGTCATAGGCTTGTTCAACCCAGCCAATAGGATAAATCTTGGCACGAATGTGCTCGACCGCATTATTTATTTCTTCTGCACTCGCCTTGCTAGTGCTGATGTGGGTATTGCGTGGTAACCCTGATTGTGCCACGCGGCTCAAACTACGCTTGTGGTCTTGACGACCAAAAGGCTGCGTAAGCACCCTGCTCAAAATAGCCGACCACGCAAAGAATTGCGCATAGGCACCCGAAGTTTTCTGCACCTCCGCTATAGCGCGCTTGAGGTCTTCGGTAACGATCCGTTCATTTTCACTGAGCACTTTTTTCGCCTCAATGACGCTAAAAATTCCTTGGTTAGCTTTGGCAAAAACAATAATCTGCCACAGCAACATCAAGACAGAAAAAACAATGCCAAAGAGTAAGGTGCGCTGCCAGGTAAAGAACTCATTACTCAACGCCCATGATTGCTCAGCGTTATAACAGGACGCGCAGAGATAGCCCAGCAAAACCATACCCACGAACCAGATAATTTCTATGATTCGCAATTTTCTTGCCAGTTCTTTGACCTTTGCCGCAATGTCCGGCAATTGTTCTAGGTGCTGCCTTATGCTGCGCAAGTCATCACTACACGCCTGGGCTTTCACCCTGGCTTCTTCTACTTTGGTAGTGATTTTCTCGCCAATTTTCCAAGCGAAACTACGCACAGCTTGGTTTTGCCAGTGCCCAAAATCTTGGCGCAATTTTTGCACCCCAGCGTCAGTGGTGTGGCTGGCAGCATAGTTGATTGCCTCTTGGTAGCGCTTGGCACCTTCGGGGTCAAAACCATAGATTTTGGTTTCGGGCAAACTACCGCCGAGCACATTGCTCAATGTTGGGTGGTAGCCGTCGAAAGCCTCGGTGTAGGCGGGGACAGAAAAACGCGCATCGGATACGATCGCTGGAATTTGGTTTAAGGTCAGGCGGAGATCAGAGTCAAAGCGCTCTTTGCCATCAACCAGTGTTTTGGCTGTGTCGGTATAGGCGCGCCAGAAACCACTGAGCGAATCTTGTTGTGCCAGCTCAATGTGATTATTTTTAATCGCTGCGTTGACTTTTGTGGAGGCGTCGTTGAGCTCTTGGATTGTTGATTTGCGGCGACCAGAATGCTTCCCGACGATCACCTCAATATTAGAATCGCCACCATAGAGCAGGTTCTGAATATGCTCCGCCGTTTTTTGGGTAACAGTTGCCGAGAAACTCTGAATCCATGAGGTTGGGCTGCCAATGACTGCCTGGAAGAAGAACTTAAAAAATTGTTTGAGCATCTCAAAGCCGCGCACCTGGATATTTTGCGCATATGCTGCCGGGGTGCGTGGTAGCACGAACTGAGCTGCATTGTTATGCATGAGTGTCTCAGACATAAATTGGGTGGCTCTGTCGTCGTCATCGACATTAACAATGTGCTGCCCATTGGTCAGAGCAGGATAGGGCAAATTATGATCTAGGTCGAATACTTGCTGGTAGATTTCATTTTCTACTGCTGAGGCATCCACATACTGATGGTATGTTCGCACTAAACGGGCGTGTTCTGCAGAAGACACGGTACCACTGTTTTTGATGTATTCCAGATAAGGTGCGCAATCGGCAGTATTCCACAAACCAGCCAGGTTTGCGATTGCTGTGGCAGTATGCGGGGCATTGAGATAAGTAACATCATCTTTTGGCGATAATGGCGTCTCTGAATCCTCGGGCGACACAATCAGCGTATGCCCTTGGAATTCCTGGATAGATGCCGGCTGTTCAAGATTTGGCACTACGAGACGTACTACAGGAATATCTTGGTTTAAGATTCTGCTGCATTCAGCCCGCCAATCACTGACCCGACGCATAATGTCGTCGTAATTGCGGTAGGCGGAGTTAGTTACCGTATCCCCGGCAAGTTCCAGATAGATAATGAAATAGTTATCTGCAACCGACTCACGCCAACCTTGAGAAAGCGACTGCTTGCGAATACGCAAGTTCCCCTCAGTATCAGTATCAATGTTGTCGACGCTATCCATATTGTCTAAGTCTGCCCACAAGAATTTGCGGGTCATACCCAATGCTTGCAGATCGACAAGACTGCTGCGCACTTTGCGAGCATCACTACCGCTGCCGAGGATAAGGGTCGTCGCTGCGCTCATAGGAAATCACCCTCTGAATCACCAAAATCTGGCAATTGCGGCAAACTAGAGTCATTATGCTGCACAGGGGTAGCACTTGGGCTAAAGCTCTGCTCTGGTTGGCTCGCCTTCACTTTCGCTTCTGCCAACCACTGCTGTAGCTCACGCGCCATCTTAAAGGTATCGGGAGCTACATCGTGGAAAAGCGGCATCATCTTTGCGACGTTACGATCAGTCACATCAGCAAAAGGTTTTTGGGTACTGCCAGTACCAGGCACAAAGGCACCGTCGGTAGTTGGAATAAAGTCCAACGAGAGTTTTTCATACTTCTTAAAATACGACAGTGCTGCTTCGTAGCGTTCTTCCAAGGTTGCCGGAGCAGGATTATCTGTTCCTAAAGGTGGCTGTTGACCAGTACGCAACCACGCAGCAAGGACACTGACCACAGAGCGGTTGATATCACCGGTGGTTGGTCCTTCGATGCCGTTGTCGTAGAGTCCACGCAGCACATGATATGGGCGCATAGAATCTGCAATGGCACCCCCAGGCGGCACATCATGACTATTGGCATAGGCCAAAAGCACAGATTCGAGAATCGCTGGCATCCAATCATAGGACTTGCGGAAATAACGAGGTGGGGTCAGCAATTGCTTCGGGAAACTCAACCACCGAGTATTTTCCTCATCCCAAATATAGGCACACGCTTGTTCAGTACCAGGATTATCAATGTAGATACGCTTGAGCGCCATACCAATGAGCCAACCAGCAACCATAGCTTCACGCTCTTTGTTGGTCAGTGGCAATGCTGCTGGTAGTGGTCGTGAGCGACGCAATTCCCAGAAGGATTCTTTATTAGAACGACTATTCCAGTCATGGGCAATATGCGGCAACAAAGAAGAAAATACCAGCGGAGTATAGGCAGGATAAGCACCAAAAACTTCAATGGAACGTATCTTGCGTGACTGCGTTTGGGCATCGTCGAACGTGGTTTTTGTCGTTGCGTCGATATTGCTATCACCTTTGAGGACTTCTCGCAAAATATCGCCAGTTTCTGTCGCCTCGAATGGGATTTCAGAGAAACTATAACGGTACTGCACTTGTGCTTGCCCTTTATAAGCGCGCGCCACCATATCTGTTGAGACAGCCGCCAACGGACGCGCCTTTTCGATCGCCTCACTAAACGCAGCGCGCAAGCGTGCAATTCGATGAGAGAAATCAGCGTCATTAGCAGCATTATCGCGACTGAGATAGGTGCGCAAGTCCAGCTCGATGAAATCAGAGAATGGCTTATTGGGTCGCTGAATCCACAACCGTGCACGATCAAGCAAATCATGTGGACGCAAGCGAATCTCAAAGGTCGCTTTACGCGTCTCTCGACGCTCCCCAACCCCACCAATAGGTTCAACCAGAGAACGAGACACCCACCCCATGCGGTTACCCACTACCGCATCAGCTGGTAGTTGCGGCGCAAGCGTATCATTAGGTGCCTTAACTGCTGACTCAGTCTCCCACTTGCCCAAAATAATTTCTTTAATCGCAGAACGAATCGCATCAGCTGTATATTTCTCATTTTGCGTGGACATAATATGCGCCTCATAATCATGCCCAAAATTCTCCACTTTAGAAATAACAATTTCATTTGCCGAACCAAAGAAGCGCTTATCGACGCGCTCATCATCGTCACGAGGCCAATCCTTAGGCTCATAAGTGGTGACATCAGCAAACTTGGACGGAGTCTTAACCTTCGCCTCTGCTGCATTGAGATCAGCATGGATATTACTCAACGACTTCTGCAATGGCGCAAGTGCCGACACCGCAAAATCCTGCAACACTGGCGCTAACTTCCGGGCAAAAGCACCAGCAACAAAATGCGTAAACTGATTGCGATATGCATCAATCATGGCGCTGACCAGCTGCGCACTATTATTGACCGTGCCCTTACCATTGAGCGGCTGCAAATGCGCACTCAACTCAGCTGGTTGCGCAGTAACCCGCATATTCTGCACAGATTCACCGCGCTTATTGACAAACTCCACCAAGTTTTCCTGAATAGCCTCTCTGAGCCTATCGACGAGTTTCTCAGTATAAGGCACACCAAAACGCGCAATCTGCTGCTCGATATTGGCAACAAAGGTATTAGCAAGCACATCGGCATAGCGATGTACGGCACGATAAGCGACATCTTCGACGATAGCGTGCATTTCTCGATCAAGGCGAGGGTCGTTAATGCGCGCCAGGATAGTATCGTGCCAATCACGAGATTTCAGACCATCACCATTAGGAATGCTCTCACGCATAACTGCATTCATGCGCGCAATAGCTTCATTGCCTTCTTTACCAAAGATGTTAAAGATCCAGTTATCTACTTCGCCCTGGGATAATTGTGAGCGGTACAGTCCCTCAGGTAACCCAGTATCTTTGAGGAATAATGGGTAGTAATCGCGTAGTTTGGCGTCGAGCTGCTCAGTACCAGTGGCATCACTATCAGCGTCAATATGCCCGTGCAGCAGGCGCTCAAAGGCAGAACGAGAAAGACGTTGTGCTGAGTATTCAGCATAGCGATCACGGCCCATAGATAATTGCGCATACCCCATCGAACCCCACGGGATAAAGTCAGCACTTGGATCATGCGGATCACCCCAACCGTGTAGTCCACGGTCAGAGGCAATAACACCAGTGTTGGCTAGGGTATAAGACTTAAAGGAACGAGACGCCTTTTCCGAGCTCATCAAAGCGGCCAAGGCGCGACCAAGACCGCGGTACACAGAATCTGCGCTGCCGTCGCCAAAGGCAGTGCCTTGCCCACCCATGCGCGAACCGATAGGAATCATGCGCCCAATGGAAGAACGCTGTGGGCTACCACCAATGCCCAGTGCACGAAATAGGCGCGCATCGTGTTCCACAGCAGTACCAAATTGTGCTGCAATTGCCTCGCCGAATACTGCCAAAGCATTAGGCCACTGCCCGATGGATTGGTCTTTGGCTAAAGACTCGAACACCTCTGGGGTATACATGAACGCCACTGTTTCTGTAGGCTCGACGCCATCAATAGTGGTCAGAAGGCGGCAAATATCCAAGAACATGGAGGCACCCGCACCACCAGCCATAGAGGAAATCACAAAGATCAGTGGTTTCTCATTATCCATGGGGGTGGAGTCATTATTGTATTGGATATTTAGTTCTTGCAGCTCACGACTACCATTTTTAATACGCTGCAAGGCTTCTTCGAGCTGAGCACGCACCTTGGGCAAAGACTGGATGGTTAGCATACGACCAATACCGCGGAACTGACCAGCACCCGCAGAAATAGGAGTGTCCCGAGTCTCTGGGGAACGACTTGCCCAGGTAGCAATCTCGCCAAGAGCTTTTTTACTACCAAGCACTTGCGACAAGCCCTTATCAAAAGCAGCATAATTCTGGCTTGCTCCTACAGAGACATAGGTACCACCAGCATCAGTAACATTGGGCAATCCCTGAGGACCAGCTTCAGGCACAATAGGAACATCAACAGTAACGAACTGCCAGGATTCCGGCAGCTTAGTCCGATGAGGATCAATAGTTTTTAGGAACGCTTTGAGTTGGTCCATCATATAGGCCTGGGTAGCAGCACCTGATCCACCACAACCTACTACTAAAAACTTCTTCACTTCTTGTTTTCTCCTTTGAGTCACTGAGCTGAGCCATTGAGCGTGTTACATAGATCGCCTACTCAGTTACGCTTTTACTTCAATCCTAACGACTTTGCCCCAACGCGCTACTGCTCACGTTCATTTCAGAACTATTTTTGAGATTTTTCCTCATAATTTCGAGTTTTAGTTGCCAAAACTCGGTGGTTCATCCTCATTCTGCGTCTTGGGAGTATCGAAAGCTCCCTGACCTGGGTTAGCCCACTGTGCAGAATTATCAGCACCAAAACCGCCTTGGCCAAAGCCGCCAACAGGAGTCTCGGCTTGTGGGTTAAAGCCTTGAGCAGTAAATCCACCACCGGGGTTGAAGCCGCCATCGGGGTTGAAGCCTTGGGAAGCGTCGAAAGCTGGGGAAGAATCACTGGAAAAACCTTGTTGACCAGCGACACCAGCACTTGCTTGTTGTGGCGTGGACTGCACAGCATTCCCCGTGTTCCCGGCTTTCTTAGCACCGCGACCTGCTCGGCGCGTCTGCTTAGGATTCGGCTTCGCTGTGGTGTTCTCTAGCACCGACAATCTACTTTGGCGCAGCGCCCCAATGCGTTCAACTGCCTTAGCATTGATCGACGCCACAATATCGGCAAGATATGCGTCTTGGATATTCTCGTCAGCAAGCATAACCAAAGTGATATCTTCTTCATTATTTGGATTCATCGTGAGGAACCAATGGTTATGCACCGCAAGTGGCAATTGTGCCTGGTTATTGCGTTGGGCACCGTCGTCCGCAATCGACAAAGGATCATTGACCACAACATGAGCTGGGGTAAATGGGTTGAGCCCAAGTACTACATTGAGTTGATACCCCGCAGCTGAGGCTGAACGACTATCCAATGAATATGCGTTCTGCGAAATCAACTCGGCATAATCAATGTTGAATGGCTGCCCAGTATCGGCTCGGTAAATACCAGCGCCTTTCTGAGTAATCGGCACCCGGTACGCATAAACTCGTGGCTTTGATGGCATTTTTCCAGCGACGTACTTCATGAGGTACAAAATCAACAGTGGAATTGCCAGCGCCGCGACGAGCACCACAAACATCACAGCGGTAAAAGTTACCGCATTAACTGGCGCACTCATCGCACCGCGCACTGGAATAGTAGTCTCACCAGCGTCATTACCTTGTTCATCACTAAAGTGCACCGTGAGGTAACCGCTGACAGGACCGTCGGCAAGCTCTTGGCTACGAATAGTAAGTGGGAATGTTGCTTGCTCACCACGCTCGAGGACAAGCGCTCGGTCGGCACTACTATGTTCTGTCTCTACGGCGAAATCAGCAGGATCTAAACCGCGCGGCAAGGTTGGATCCCCCAGCATAATGGTGTCTTCCAGCCATATTTTTCCAGGACCAGACACAGGCACCTCGACAGTGTGCTCTTTCTCGGTGATCTGACCAAGATCAATAGTTCCCGGCAATGAAGGCAAAGACTCAAGGGTGATCGACACCGGGGTTTCATAGGTGATAGGGGCTAACTTAGTGCCGGGCTTATCGCCGCTGGCAGCGGTAGTAATATCCGCACGGAGTTTCACTACCCCACTGGTAGGTTGAGTAATTGCCTCTAATGGCACCTCGACGAAAGCCCCATCTTTAATGGAAATGTCGTGGGCCAGCGGAGTTTCTGTGCCGTCAATGTTTTCAAGCACAGCGCTTAATGTGGCATCTCCGTCTAGAGCAACAGGTTCACCTGAACTATCCACCAGAGCCACTGAGAGAGGTTCGGCATTAAGGTGGCTGAGCGTATTCTCGCCAGCACCATCAACAGCTATTTTTAGCCCTGGGCGAATAAGCATCTGTGCCCGGTACGTGGCATCAGCAATATCAGGGGCACGATACCCAAATACCCATTGACCTGCCCAATCACCAGTACGCTCCATATACACATCAACCATGCCTGGTACTGATTCATTAAATTGGGTCGTGACCGTCGCTGAGCCAATAGTGCTCTGCCCTGGCTGCAACTCCACTGGCTGACCACCTGGGGCAATAAGATAAGGAATAGGTGCTTTATCAGCGGGCACATTCAGGTCTTTTTCCGGCAAACCGGAAAGGCGAATAGGACTTACACTATTATCAAGCACAAACTCAAATGGTTCGTTGATGTTCATCCCGGCGCGTGAATAGCTACCACCTGCAGGAAGAGCGGATCTAAACGCAGCCATGAGTCCGGCAGCGTCAGCACCAGCAAAGAATTGACCATTAGCGGTTTCTCCATTGCCACATTGCATATCAGACTCTGATATGTCTTTAAGCAGGCTCATATCTTGGCGACCACCCGCGGTGAGCCCGACAGAGAAAATGTGGATACCGCTGCGTCGTAATGCTGCCACTGGGCCTTGTGCTGCACATAAATCTGTGCGAGCAGCGTCGGCATCTTGATCTTTCATGGTCATTTTGCCGTCACTGAAAATCATGACTGCCCGACATGGCGCATCACTGGCACCAGCAGTAGCAAGTGCTCCTTGGAATGCGTCTGGGTATTGGGTGAAATTATCTTTGGTACGCTCTTGGAACTTCTTTAATTGCCCGACGACCTCACCCACACCACGATCATCGGAAAGAGCAGACCAGCTGCCATAGTTAGGCTCGTCATTGTAATATCCCTCGCCAAAGCCAGCAGTACGAACGCGAATATCCACCCCGGTTTCCTGACCATAGCGAGCGAGTTCTTTCACAAAGTCAGAAGCAGCATCGACGCGCAATGCTTTGGGATCTGTGGCTGGGATACCGTCGAACTCATCAACCAAAGAGGCTGACTGATCCATCACAATGAGCAAATCTCCACGCTGGGAGCCAGCCATGCACGCGGCAAAATCACTCATTGCAGAGGATTCTTGTTGCTCTGCCGGCTGTGCCTGCGGTGCTTGTTGAGCTTGGGCAGAGGCTGAACCCAGCCCCAACGTCGCTAACGAGCAACCAAATGCCAACGCACCAGCGATAACACTCGCACCAATTTTTTTGAGTTTTCTACCAGCTATTCCCACTGTGTACTCTTTATTCCCTTGTTGTGTCTTGACTTCTTTTCTCTGTGTCATTTCTCTATTTGCCATCACGTGTGTTTCTTTCAGCTCTACCACTTCATTTTCCCTATAGCTTTGAGAACCACAGTGCTATTTCACAACCAGTAATCAGCACACCAAGTAACCCTGCTGCAATACTAAGCCGATAGAGCAGCACCTGAGTGCCGTTACCGATGTAAGGGTTTGCAGCACGAATAGCATTGTCTTTCATCAGGTATATTCCCAGCACCACAAAGGAAATGACTCCGCAAAGAAGCCATCCCACGCTGGCAATAGCCACATAGGCGCTGTCGGTAGCATTAAGAGGACTGATGAGCACTCCTAAACCAATACATAGCCCCAGGAAGGCACATACTGCTGCAATAATCACTGGCGCCCAGGGTCCAGAGACAAAACGTACTGGCACGCTGCTATGCGTGGCATTGTAACCAGTGGCGTTGTAACCGGTAGCAGGTGCTTGAGAGGAATCTACCCATTGAGCATTGCTGGAATTATGAGTTCCACCGCCGAAACCTGATCCTTGGGGAAAGTTGTTGGTCACCCGTCTATCTCTTTTCTTTTTGCTGGTAGCTAATAAGTTTTCTTTGAGCGTATCACTGCTATCTCCCAGATGCCACAGTTCTTTCCTGTGCATTTCTGGGGCAAAAACACCTATGCCCCTTGTACCCCTTGCTCAGTTATTACTGCCGGTTCCGTCTCAGTCTGTTCAGAATGAATTGGTGCACCAGTCTCGACAGGGTCTACAACAGAGGTCACAATCTGTTCTTGATCTGTAGGTTCTTGCTTGTGCTCCCCTTGAACAGCCTGCACAATAACAGCACTACCGACGCCTATCAATGCAGTTATAGCTGCGGTAGCCAGGCTCAAACCAATAATGCGGGGCACGCTAGGCCGTGGAGAATATGGAGAATACGGAGAATATGCTGCAGAATTTTGCGCCGGTGCAAAACCACTGTCTGTATGGTTAGTGCTATCAGTATTAAAAGACATCTCTTTCCCGCCTTCCTATACATTTCCTCTGTATATTCTAGAGTTTCTTGTTCTCGCTTTACACCCTTTCGCCATGCTTTTCCTCAAGAGTGTAATGTTCTTGGGTTCTTCGTCGATAGCAAAACATGGATAATAGTTTCCTCGATCCTCGTACTTCTGTTAGGATTGGGAAATAATTTGGTAGCTGTCTATACGCTTATCAATAAATTCGAGAGGATTTTTCATGGGTTTACGTTCTAAAATGATCGCTGGTGCTTTTGCGTGCATGAGCGCTTTGAGCCTTGCCGTCATTCCAGCTCACGCTGCAGAGGGAAACTTTGTTAGCTTCGGTGATTCCATCCCAGCTGACCCAACTCCGGGCGATTATCTCAACGATAAAATCAGCAAAGCAGTCAATGCACCAGGAAAAAACAATCTCAATTGTGCTACTAACCCTAATGGTTTTGCTGCACAAGCAGCTGCTCGCCTTAATCTTGATCTTGCGGACTACTCCTGTGCCGGTGCTAGTGCTTTTACTGGCGGTCAGCACATTAGCGCTCAGGTCGATAAAGCTATTGCCGACGGCAAGCTCAACGCTGGCACCAAAGTTGTTAGCATCATGGCAGGATTCAACGACACCTACCCACACTACATCAACAAAACCCTCTCAGCTGCCGATATTCGTGCACGCTACGTTGGTGAGATGAGTGCTCAGATCAACCGCATCAAGGCTGCTGCTCCACAAGCAACAATCAAGACCATAGGTTATAACCAAATCACCGATGGTGACTTCGTTTGCCTCGTCCATGTTGGCGGCAATGCATCTGATCGCACTTTCATGCCTGTGATGAATGAAATCGAGCAGCTCGTGCAAAATATGCAGCGCGATACCGCTAATGCTACCGGTACTCAATTCGTAGACATTAAACCAAGTTCTGCTGCTCACGGCATCTGTGCCCCTGACCAGGATCGTTGGATCTCTGGTGTTGTTGATCTTCCAGTAGTACGCAACTTGCCACTGCATCTTACTGTAGGTGGTCACGCAAATACTGCTGAGCAGATTGTCCGCAGCTAAAATGTGAGCACATTGTCTCTGTGCTCGCGCAACGAGAATCCCAGACTCATACTTTCCCGGTAGTGTCTGGGATTTTTCTTATGCCATTTTACTTCCGATCACCTATTGGGCTACATCTCTAAGCGATAACAAGTACACATCATTTTCATACCATCTCCTTGCCCCCCCCTATTGCGCAACTAGGATAAGTGGTACGCGGGCATGGACAAAGTGATATTCAGCAGCTCATACACCTTAATCACAATCAAAAATGGAGGAATTTTTATGGCAGACACAGTGGAGAATGCGCTAGAAAAATATGGTTCTCTGTTGATGTATATCTCGTTCACCGTTTTAGCTTTCATGAATGGCAATGCTCTCGTAAGTGCAATGGGTGTGCTTGCCCTAGTCGTAGCCATTATCCATGTTTTCCGTCCATTACCTTGGTTATCATCGGTGAGCAATGTGCTTCTGATAATGGCAATGATCATTTTTTCATTCAACAGGGGCTGGAATATCATCGCTTGGCTACTGATCGTTGCTCTTTGTTTAATCATCGGAGGCTATGTCTGGAAGGAACTCTCAGATCGCAAGTAACAGTGAAAACATACCAAAACCGTCTACTCCGCAATACGAGTAGACGGTTTTTAGCATTACGACGCTACTTTGAGCTTGACCATTATGCTTGACGCGCACCCCAAAAATAGGCTCTGCCTTGGTACATGAAGCAATCGCTGCTCCTTGTTGGCCATTGATTACGTGTTTGTTCACACGTCCACGTTGATTGATATGGTCCCATCTTTGCCCACTCAAAGCCCTGACCTAGGGTTCCAGCAGGTGGTTGTGGAAAAGCCTCCTGGGCCGGTTGAGCAGGCTGCGCGGGTTGTGCAGGTTCTATTTGCCGCACTGGTTGCTGAGGTATAACTCCCCGAGTTGGTTGAGGCGCTACAATCTCTGGTTCTGTATCCCCTTCCTCCTCTGCGACTTCGTTATGCTCTTCCTCCGTCGCTACTTCTCCATCTGCTGTATCTTCAGCACTTTCTGTAGGTGGAGCTTCTGTAGCGGTTACTGTTTGCGTGACAATACTTGGCGTTTTCTCACCTTGTGCTCCACAAGCACTCAGCGTGACCCCCAACGCAATGCTCACTATAGAAAGAGCAATGCGCATATGAGCACTATGACTTCCCCAAACATTCTTCATGGCATAACCATAGCATGAACCACTTTTGGCGTATTCTCGTCTGTCTTTGCATACTAAGAAACCCGTCGGCGCTCATATTTTTAGCGTCCCGACGGGTTCTTATGGTTTTCCTATGTTTTAGGAGTTGAATGCGTCATCCAATGGAATGGATGCGCCGGTGAATTCACCGTATCCATCGTCACCGTAGATGGAGTCACCATAGGTTGGGATGGAGTATGCAGCATTGCGTGCAGCCTCAGTTGGTTTCACTGCAATGTTGCGGTAACGAGCAATACCGGTACCAGCTGGGATGAGTTTACCGATAATGACGTTTTCTTTCAGACCGATGAGCTTATCGGAACGCTTGTTAATGGCAGCGTCGGTAAGCACACGGGTTGTCTCCTGGAAGGAAGCAGCAGAGAGCCATGATTCGGTAGCCAAGGAAGCCTTGGTGATACCCATGATCTCAGAGCGCAATTCCGCTGGCTGCTTACCTGCGGCAACTGCCTCAGCATTTGCTGCTTTTGCCTCGGAGAGATCCACGAGAGTACCTGGTAGGAACTCGGTAGATCCTGATTCAATCACTGTTCCACGACGCAACATTTGGCGAATAATAATCTCAATGTGCTTATCGTGAATTGCCACACCCTGTGCACGGTACACAGCTTGTACTTCATCAACGAGGTGCTGTTCGACGCCACGTCGTCCGAGCACTTCAAGAACGTCGTGTGGATCAGCAGGTCCGCGGAGGAGTCGTTCACCAACTTCAACGTGGTCGCCTTCACGCAGAGTGCGCTCGATGAATGCACCTGGGTTGTTCTCCATTGGCACGCGGATTGATGCTAGACCCTGACGCTTGGATAGCTTCTCGTAGATGACATCATCGGAGCCATCGTCGGGAGTGATGGTGAGAGTGTAGAAATTACCCTCATCAGTCAAGCTGACGGTACCGGCTACGGAGGCGATAGGTGCGCGGTTCTTTGGTACACGTGCCTCGAAGAGTTCCTGAACACGTGGCAAACCACCGGTAATATCGCCACCAACACCACCTTGGTGGAAGGTACGCATTGTCAACTGGGTACCTGGCTCACCAATGGACTGCGCTGCCACAATACCAACGGCTTCGCCGATATCCACGAGCTGACCAGATGCCATGGACTTGCCATAGCACTTAGCACACACACCTGTTGCAGTCTGGCAGGTTAGTACGGAGCGTACTTTCACACGGGTAATACCAGCGTCGACGAGTTTCGCAATGATTTCTTCAGTGAGATTTTCACCTGCGGAAACGATTGTTTCATCATTGACAGTTACGTCGGTTGCGACAACACGACCAGACACACTGGTTTCGATGAGGTCATGGGCGCGGTAACCGGTGACTTCGCCTTGAGCATCTTTTACTTCTACTGCCACTGGAACGCGGATACCTTGGCGGGTGCCACAGTCGTCTTCGCGAACGATAACATCCTGAGCCACGTCCACCAGACGACGGGTGAGGTAACCAGAGTCAGCAGTACGCAACGCGGTATCGGCAAGACCTTTACGGGAACCGTGGGAGTTGTTGAAGTACTCGAGCACCGACAGACCTTCACGGAAGGAGGTCTTAATTGGGCGGGTGATGTAGTCACCCTTTGAGTTCACAACCATACCCTTCATACCAGCAAGGGTCCAGATCTGACGCATGTTACCGGCAGCACCGGACTTCACGATCATTGGGATTGGGTTGTCATCTGGGTAGAGTGCTTCGACTGCGTTACCCACAGTGTCAGTTGCATCTTTCCAGAGTTCAACGAGACGGTCATAGCGTTCGCGCTCAGTAAGAGCACCCTGCTCCCAGTATTTGCGCTCGATCTTGCGTGCCTCGCTCTCGTAGGAGTCAAGGATTTCGTCTTTGTTTGGCAAGACAAGCACGTCAGACATGGTGATGGTAACGCCAGAGCGAGTTGCCCAGTAGAAACCGGCGTCTTTCATCTTATCCATGGTCTGAGCCACAGTGATCATTGGGTATTTAGCTGCAAGGTCATTGATGACGTCGCCAAGCATGAGTTTGTCACTGCCGCCACCTTTACGAACCATCACGCCTTCAAGGTATGGGTAGTTCCACGGCAAGAGCTCGTTGAACATTACTCGACCGAGGGTGGTGTCAGCCAACCAGGATTGTCCTTGCTCCCAGCCTTCTGGGAAGAGTTCAGCTTCAATATCAGCTGGTGGGCGCAAGTGGCTAATCCGTACCTTGATTTTCGCCTGTAGCCCAAGCACACCACGGTCATATGCCATGATGGCTTCTGCGTAGGAAGAATATACACCCGTTGCTGGACCATTTTCGGTCGCAGGTGCATAGGCTCCCTGGGAACCAAATTCCCCATTGGTCTTGTTCATGGTGAGGAAGTACAAACCAGTCACCATGTCCAGACGAGGCATAGCCAATGGCTTACCAGACGCTGGGGATAGAATGTTGTTCGACGCAAGCATCAATACGCGAGCCTCAGCTTGTGCCTCTGCGGATAGTGGCAGGTGCACAGCCATCTGGTCACCGTCGAAGTCAGCGTTGAATGCCTCACACGCTAGTGGGTGGAGCTGGATTGCTTTACCTTCGATCAGCTTAGGCTCGAATGCCTGAATACCTAGACGGTGCAGGGTTGGTGCACGGTTGAGCATCACTGGGTGCTCGGCAATAGCCTCTTCGAGAACGTCCCACACCTCTGGGCGCTGGCGCTCCACCATGCGCTTTGCGGACTTGATGTTTTGCGCATAATCGTTTTCCACCAAACGCTTCATCACGAATGGCTTGAACAGCTCCAAAGCCATCAGTTTTGGCAAACCACATTCATGCAGTTTGAGCTGCGGACCGACGATAATAACGGAACGACCAGAGTAGTCAACACGCTTACCCAAGAGGTTCTGACGGAAACGTCCTTGCTTACCCTTGAGCAGATCGCTCAAGGACTTCAGTGGTCGGTTTCCTGGACCGTTCACTGGGCGACCGCGACGACCATTGTCGAAGAGCGCATCCACAGATTCTTGTAGCATACGCTTTTCGTTGTTCACGATGATCTCAGGTGCGCCAAGATCAATCATGCGCTTGAGGCGGTTATTGCGGTTAATCACACGACGGTAAAGGTCGTTGAGGTCGGAGGTCGCAAAGCGACCACCGTCTAGCTGCACCATTGGGCGCAACTCTGGTGGAATGACTGGAATGCAGTCAAGAACCATTCCTGCTGGATCATTACCGGAGCGCTGGAAAGCTGCAACAACTTTGAGGCGCTTGAGGGCACGGGTCTTTTTCTGACCTTTACCATTCTTGATGATTTCGCGTAGTTCCTCTGCCTCTTTGTCGAGGTCAAAGTTACGGATGAGGGTCTGGATTGCTTCCGCACCCATGCCACCGGTGAAGTAGTCCTCGAAGCGATCAACAAGCTCTTCATAGATAGAGTCGTCGATGATCATCTGCTTTGGCGAGAGTTTGACGAATGTTTGCCAAATCTCCTCCAAGCGGTCGATTTCCAGCTCAGCGCGTTGGCGAATGCTGCTCATTTCCTTTTCTGCAGCATTTTGCACTTTACGACGTGCATCTGCTTTGGCACCAGCTGCCTCAAGTTCAGCTAGATCTTCTTCTAGCTTTTGCGCGCGCTCAGCAATTTCAGACTCGGCATCTGCCTCAACGTCTTTCTTTTCGAGCAGCATTTCCATTTCAAGGGTGCTCATATCATTGTGACGCGCTTCTTCATCAACGCTGGTGATGATGTTAGCGGCGAAGTAAATGATACGCTCGAGGTCTTTTGGAGGTAGATCCAATAAGTAGCCTAGGCGTGATGGCACACCCTTGAAGTACCAGATGTGTGTTACTGGTGCAGCAAGTTCAATGTGTCCCATACGCTCACGGCGCACCTTGGACTTGGTTACTTCAACGCCACAGCGTTCACAGATAATGCCCTTGTAGCGGACACGCTTGTATTTACCACAAGCACATTCCCAGTCGCGGGTTGGACCGAAGATGCGCTCACAGAACAAGCCGTCCTTCTCTGGCTTAAGAGTACGGTAGTTAATGGTCTCCGGCTTCTTGACCTCGCCTTTAGACCAACGACGGATGTCGTCGGCTGTAGCCAGGCCGATGCGGAGCTCATCGAAGAAATTGACGTCTAACACGTCACTGCCTTTCCCCTCGGACTAATTCCAAGAGATGATAGTGGTTCCAATTGTGATGTTAGTTTCCGCCTGCCTGCTAGTTCCCTTGTAATGAGCGAACTAGCAGCCAGACCTGGGGTATTAAGCGATGTCAGCGTCGGAGCGTTCATCACGAGACAAGTTAATGCCAAGGGAAGCGCCAGCTTGATCGAACTCATCGTCCTCTGAGCCGGATAGTTCCATTGGGGTACCGTCTGCGGAGAGAACTTCCACGTTGAGACAGAGGGATTGCAATTCTTTGAGCAACACCTTGAATGACTCAGGAATACCTGGGTCTGGAATGTTCTCGCCTTTGACGATTGCCTCATAGACTTTGACACGACCAACCACGTCATCGGACTTAATGGTCAATAGCTCCTGGAGGGTGTAAGCGGCACCATATGCCTGCATTGCCCACACTTCCATTTCACCGAAGCGCTGGCCACCGAACTGTGCCTTACCACCCAGAGGCTGCTGGGTAATCATGGAGTAAGGACCCGTGGAACGTGCGTGAATCTTCTCATCAACCAGGTGGTGCAGCTTCAGGATGTACATGTAACCAACAGATACTGGATCATGGAATGGTTCACCTGAGCGTCCGTCGAATAGCTGCGCTTTACCATTGGCGTCTACCATGACGTCACCGTCACGATTTGGACGAGAATTAGCAAGCAAACCAGCTAGTTCTTCGTTGGATGCACCGTCGAATACTGGGGTTGCGGTCAAAGATCCTGCAGGAACGTCGTAAAGTTCTTCTGGGAGGAGCTTCATCAACTCAGCGTTATCTGGGTTGTCTGTGTCAATCTTCCAACCAGCAGCAGCCAACCAGCCGAGGTGAACCTCGAGCACCTGACCGATGTTCATACGACGTGGCACACCGTGAGTGTTCAAGATGATGTCTACTGGAGTACCGTCTGGCAAGAATGGCATATCTTCAGCTGGCAAAATCTTACCAACCACACCCTTGTTACCGTGGCGACCAGCGAGCTTATCACCGTCTTGGATCTTACGCTTTTGAGCGACGTACACGCG
The DNA here is from genome assembly GCF_007904105.1 of Corynebacterium sp. sy039. Taxonomy (NCBI): domain Bacteria; kingdom Bacillati; phylum Actinomycetota; class Actinomycetes; order Mycobacteriales; family Corynebacteriaceae; genus Corynebacterium; species Corynebacterium sp. sy039. The sequence continues at coordinate 1,913,815 of NZ_CP042325.1, forward strand.
GATCATTTCGTTTACGCCTGGTGCGAGATCATCATCGTCTTCACGAGAGAAACGACGAACACCGATAACTTTACCAGTCTCACCGTGTGGCACCTTCATGGAGGTATCGCGAACCTCACGAGCTTTCTCACCGAAAATAGCACGCAGGAGGCGCTCTTCTGGGGTCAGCTCTGTTTCACCCTTCGGGGTGACCTTACCGACGAGGATATCGCCGTCACGAACATCTGCACCGATGCGAACAATACCGCGCTCGTCGAGATCTTTGAGCACGTCCTCGCTCACATTTGGAATTTCACGAGTGATTTCCTCGGCACCGAGTTTGGTGTCACGCGCATCAATTTCGTGTTCTTCAATGTGGATGGAGGTCAGGATGTCTTCTTCCACGAGACGCTGGTTCAAGATGATAGCGTCCTCGTAGTTGTGACCTTCCCAAGGCATGAACGCAACAAGCAAGTTGCGTCCCAATGCCATTTCACCATTGTGAGTACCTGGACCATCAGCGATAACTTGACCAGCTTCTACGCGGTCACCAATGTTGACCAATGGTTTTTGGTTATAGCTTGTGCCCTGGTTAGTGCGCTCAAACTTGCGCAAGCGGTAGGTATCACGGATACCTTCATCGTCCATCACGGTGATGAAGTCAGCAGACAGGTCTTCAACGACACCGGCTTTCTTGTTAATCACAAGATCACCTGCGTCGTAAGCTGCACGAAGTTCCATACCGGTACCAACAAATGGTGCTTCAGCACGCACAAGTGGCACTGCCTGGCGCTGCATATTTGCACCCATGAGGGCACGGTTAGCGTCGTCGTGCTCGAGGAATGGAATCATTGCGGTTGCAACCGACACCATCTGACGAGGTGAGACGTCCATGTAGTCAATCTCAGTATTCTTGACCACGGCTACCTCACCGTTCTTCATGCGAACGGTGACGCGGTCGTCAAGAATGTAGCCGTCTTTATCTACTGCAGTTTTCGCCTGAGCCACTGCATAACGGTCTTCTTCATCAGCGGTGAGGTAGTCGATTTGGTCGGTAAGGCGACCATTTTCTACCTTGCGGTATGGGGTTTCAATAAACCCAAATGGGTTCACGCGAGCATAAGATGCCAAAGCACCGATCAGACCAATGTTTGGACCTTCGGGAGTCTCAATTGGACACATACGACCATAGTGAGAAGCGTGAACGTCTCGAACCTCAATACCAGCGCGTTCACGGGACAAACCACCAGGACCAAGCGCAGAGAGACGACGCTTGTTGGTCAAACCAGAAAGTGAGTTGTTTTGATCCATGAACTGCGACATCTGTGAAGTACCGAAGAACTCACGAATGGCAGCAGAAACTGGGCGCACGTTAATCAACGAGGTTGGTGTGATCGACTCAGCGTCCTGAGTGGTCATGCGCTCGCGAACCACACGCTCCATACGAGACAGACCTACACGAACCTGGTTTTGGATAAGCTCACCGACGGTACGCAAACGACGATTACCAAAGTGGTCAATATCATCAACCTCAACTGGGATCTCACGACCAATTGGGGAGGTCATGGTCTGCTCACCTTCATGCAAACGCACAAGGTATTCCAGTGTGGTGGCAATATCTTCTTCGGTAAGAGTCATTAGACCTTCATTGTCGCCACCTAAACCGAGCTTGCGGTTTACCTTGTAGCGACCAACTTTAGCGAGATCATAGCGCTTTGCCTTGAAGAATGAGTTATCCAGCAAGGAGCGAGCCAGATCACGAGTTGGTTGCTCGCCTGGACGCTGCTTGCGATAGATTTCTAAGAGAGCGGCGTCGGTACGCTCAGCTGGATCGATTTTCTCGAAACCGTCATCTTCCAGAGTCTGCATCATGATGCCAGAGAACCCGAAGCGTTCCTGGATCTGCTGGGTTGTCCAGCCCAATGCACGTAGGAACACGGTTACTGGCTGACGACGTTTGCGGTCGATACGTACTCCGACGGTATCGCGCTTGTCAATGTCAAACTCTAGCCATGCACCACGGGAAGGAATGACCTTCGCTGAATGTAATGGACGCTCAGTTGATTTGTCGATTGTCTGGTCAAAGTACACGCCAGGAGAACGCACAAGCTGAGACACAACAACACGCTCAGTACCATTAACAATGAACGTGCCTTTGTCTGTCATCATTGGGAAATCACCAATGAAAACTGTCTGTGACTTGATTTCCTGGGTGTCGTTATTAATAAACTCGGCTGTCACATAGAGTGGTGCAGAGTAATTAATATCTTTGTCTTTTGCCTCGTCGATAGTGTTCTTCATGTCCTCGAAGCGTGGCTCCGACAACGACAGAGACATATTTCCAGAATAATCTTGGATAGGTGAAAGCTCCTCGAGAATATCCTCGAGACCGCTAGTGACGCGAACGCCCTCACCTAGCTCTTCTTGCTTACGGGCACGCCACTCAGGGGTACCGATAAGCCAAGCGAATGATTCTAATTGAATATCAAGAAGCCCCGGGACCTCGATTGGTTCCGTGATTTTGGCAAACGATTTACGTTTTGGAGCCCCAGGGATATCGGCCTTGGTCTGGCGGGAGACTGCCAAGATGGGTCCTTCCAGCACCTCACGCGGATGATGGCCCCGCAATATTGACCACCAAAACCGCTGGTAATTGTCTATTTTCCAGTCTGCTATGAGGTAGTTTTCCCAGATAACACTAAGTGACCTTGTCAAATCCGCGTTTTTGCACGGCGATCAAGGTCAAAAAATTAGCTGGATACTTTCCTCAGCGCAATTGACTAGCATATACCACTTCTAAAAGAAAGTAAAGTGATATTTACAATACCCACAACCACGCACAATACATACCCCCACATGGCACAAATAGCAAAAATCCCTTATCCCCCAAGAACGGGACATAAGGGATTACGCTTGTTTACGTCATACTATGCAGAACGCAAATGACCACCAGTGGTCACCTTCGGACGTGCTTTCTTCACAGTGCCCTTAGATTTCTCTTCCTGCTTGCTATGCTTTTCGACGTTTTCCTTAACGGTTTGAGCAATAACAGTGGCAGAACCTTGAGGCTTAGGCTGTGACTGCGGCTGTGGCTTATCAGCTTCGACAGTTTCTTTCTTCACAACAGGATTGTCTGGAATAACCGTCACAATGTTTTTCGCGCTTTCCTCAGGCTCAGGCTGAGGTGTCTCAGAGACTTCTGGTTTTTCATTCTCAGTACTTTGGACAGGTTGCTTAGGCGTAGTTACCTTAGAGCTTGGTTCCACAGTAGTTGACTGATCTGAATTATTTGGCTTATCACTAGCAGGTGTTTCCTTGCTAGGGGTTGACTCTTCGCTAACAGCTGTAGTTGTTTCCGAAACTGTGGTTTCTGGAACTGTGGTTTCTGGAACTGTGGTTGGCGGAACTGTGGTTTCAGGAGGACAAATGGTAATGTGCTGGAAGCCTTGGTCACAGTTGTCCTCAGCACCATTAAGGGCACCGTAAAAATTCGTGGCAGAATCCAAGTCAAGGTTAAAAGCTTTAACGTATTGTCCATAGCGGTCGCTTGTAGCTTCGGTATCCTGACCGATAGTGTCAAAGCGGCCAGTGTTTTCTGTTATGGCGCAGAGACCCGCTTTGACACCTTGTCCAGAGCCTTCCTCAATTCCATTCGTCTTATAAAACTCAACAATCGCTTTACGTTGTTCTGGAGTTTGTTCTTCGGTCATTACTGGAGGAAGTTCTCCCGTGTTAGCCCAAACCGGGTTTTCCCACATATCATTCGGTTCTTTCAGGGACGTACACTCTTCAGCCGCACTGCCGAATGCGTTTTCATTGTTGCATTTCCACAGCATATTTTCCACGCGGATTGGCGCATAAGTGTCCTCGCCAAGGGATTTAACTGTACCTTTGACCTCAAAAGTGTAGACTCCAGGCTTATTCCCCAAGCTAATGCGGTAAGAGTTCCACTCAGGTTGGTTATCCAAAGAAGAAGGAGTTACTCCCATTTGCTCAAAAGTGAGAGTGTCTCCACTGGTGAACTTATAGAAAGGGGTGATGCCAGTAACTTCGTCACGTTCTACATTGGCAGTGTCTAGCTCAGCAGCCTCTTTGAGGGGGACTTCATAATCCACTTCTTTAGCTGGAACAGAGTCAATATCTGCGGTGGGAGCTTCACCAATATGAACGGCTTCTGCAGGCATATGGGTGAGACGGATTGACGTCACATTCACTGTTGCAGGAAGTAGAATCTGCGCGGATTTAGTTGTCTGGATGTGATCTTCCGAGTGAACCAATGGTGCTATCTGCACCTGCCAGGTGACTTCCGCGTCGTCACCAACTTCTTTTACACAGGTGGAACCACTATCGCAGTTCGCGCCACCCCATGAACCGAATACATTTTCTGATTCCACAGCTAATACCGAGGGGGGGGGGAGTAGAACTCCCGCACCAAGTGCCGTTGCGGCAGCCACGGCTGCTGCGCGCTTGGCAAAGCGTTGCATAACCATCATTCTTCTCTTTTCTTTCTTAAACTACGCTCTCTTGGTATTCCCCGACCAGAGAGCACCATCAGGCTGAGAAAAACCTAAAAGCCTCCTTATCATAACCATAAAGTGCGTATGCACACCATACTCATCACCCCCACCAAGGTGTTCTATCCCCAATTTTCACTCCTGAGTAGGCCAACTTTTTAGGCGCACCATCCACAGTGCAGAAAAAGCAATACCCACTATTGCGCAAGCAAGAGCAGATTGCACAGACCAAAGAGAAACTCAGGCACAGCCACCAAAGCAATACGCGTTAGTCAGCGCTAGCGAGCTGAGCCAAAAGCATAATGAACACACTCAAAGCAGGTGCAGTGATAGCTGCCATATAAAGATTCTTTGCATTCTGAACCGCAAATTCCGTGGCAGCAACAACTGCGCCAAGCAACCCGCCCAGCGCACCGAGCACCCCGACGACCCCCATCTCCCAACCACCAAAACCCAAAACCCGAACACAATAAACCACAAAACCCGCCTGGAAAATAGAGCTAAAGAAATTAAAGTGGAACGAAGTGAAGGTGAGGCGCTTAAGGAAGTCATGCCCCAAGATAAAGCGGAAACCCTTAAATGATTGCCGCACCACTCCAGGCTCATATGACTCAGATACGGCAGTCGCCCCCTCTTTCTGCCCAGACCTTCTCCAAGAAAACCACACAATCGCAGAGCATAAGACCGCTAAGGCAAAATTGAAAGAACCGATGAGCATGGTCGTCGCAAAGCTAAAAAATACTGACCAAGATTCCGCCGAACCCCAATCCGCCCAGCTCAGACAATATCCCAGCACTGCGTAACAAAGAATTAGCTCGGTTAAGCGAGCGATCATCACGACCAACGATCTCCACAATAGCGCTATTAACACCCGCCTCACCCAGCAGAGAAGAAAAACCCAAGATGAATAAGCACGTATAAAGCACGGGCAAAGACGGTTGCAGTGCAAGAGATAACGCCAGAATCGCTGCACTCAATAAGCGAATAGCATTGGCAAAAGTAATAGCACGCGCACCACCAAGCTTGTCGACGAAACCCGCAATCACAAGACCAAAAAAACAAAGCAGCTGCCGACTCCGTTAAATTGAGGGCGGCTACCTGCATAGCCGAGGCATCAAAAACCGCAATTGCGGCAAGAGGAGCCGCAAAAAGAATGAGCTGCACGCCCAGCGCACTCCATAACTCCGCACTAGCCAGCAATGTTATGAGCCGCTTTGTTGTATTCATGGGCGTTATCCTAATCACAGGATCCCCAAAAAATAAAAGTCCTAGCACTGGTTGGTGCTAGGACTTTTAGATTTCTAAGAAACAAAAATTACGCTGCGCGCAAGTGACCACCCGTAGTTACTTTAGGACGGTCTTTCTTCGCTACAGTCTTAGCCTGCTTAGCGACGTTATCCTTCACACTTTCAGAGATAGCGGTCTTAGGTTCAGGCTTAGATTCTGGTTTAGAATCGGCAGGTTTGTCCTCAGGTTTTTCTTCCTTATCCTCAGGCTCTACGACTGTAGTAACAACCTCACCCTGCTCAGCCTCAACATCTGTGTCAGGTACAGTCGGTGGAACAACAGGCTTAACCGGTTCCTCACGTTCTTCAGGACGCTCAACCGGCTTCACAGGTTTCTCCTGCTCAGGTTCCTGTGGTTCTTCAGAAGGAGTAGGCTCCTGAGTTTCCTCACTCGGAGTTGGTTCCTCTGTTTCCTTAGAAGGCTTAGCAGGACCAACCTCCTCTTCGTCGGAAGGCGTTGGTTCCTCAGACTCTACAGGTTCCTCACTAGGAGGCACCTCAGTCTCCTCATCAGGACAAAGAGTAATATGCTGGAACCCCTGATCACAGTTATCCTCAGCTCCAAGCAGTGAACCATAATAATTCACGGCAGGATTCCAGTCAAGGTTAAATGTCTCCGCATACTGCCGGTAGCGATCACCACCAGACTCAATATCATTGCTAATCGTGTCAAAACGACCAGTATCACGAGTAACTGCACAGGTTCCTACACCAGTCAAACCATGCTTTGTACCTTGCTCAGCATACAACGCAGCAATCTTCTCATTCTCTAGGGCGATTTCTTTGTTGCGCTGAACAATTTCTGCTTTACGAGCTTCAGACGCAGACTCATCCTCAGGAATCATTGGGATAGAGACAGGAGGTAACTCAGCAGAACGCGCCCACGGGTAATTTTTCAGATTCTGGCACCCCTCCTCAGCACTACCAGGTCCACCACCCTCAGCAGAACACTTCCACAACATATTATCCGCACGAATCGGAATGTAGGTATCCTCACCAACTGCTTCAACAGTACCGGTGACCTCAAAAGTGAATACACCCAACGCATACAAGCCGATTTGATAGAAATCCCAATCAGGCTGATACTCAAAACTAGAAGACTCAACACCATATGGGTCTCTCGCCGAAACATCAACATCATCTTTTTGAGAAGCAGAAGTTTCGAGCGAACCGGCAGGATTCTTCACAAACGACGACACATGATATGTCTCGTTATCCTTTAGTTCCTCCATTGAATCAACAATAGGAACCTGGTAATCCACCATCTTTGCAGGAACATAGCTCCAGCTAAAATTATCAGAAGAGTAGTATTTTTGCGCCGGCATATGCGTCAACCTAATCGACACATCTTTCACCGTAGATGGGATCATAATCTGCGCACCACGAGAGGTTTGGATGTGATCCTCAGACATCGCCAACGGTGATAACTGCACCTGCCACGTGACCTGTGTTTCATCCCCCACCTGTTTTACACAGGTAGAACCTGTATCACAGTTCGCACCACCCCACGAACCACGAACATTATCAGCACCTCCCCCTTCGTTAGCGGCTAATACTGAGGGGGGGGGGCTAGAAAACCCGAACCAAGCATACTTACGGCAACTACTGCCGCAGCACGCTTAGCAAAACGTTGTAAAAACATATTTCCTCAATTTCTTCCTAGGAAAAAGAACAAAAAAGCACTTTCCAAGCCATCCTCAACCAAACAAAGCTGAGAAAAACCTAAAAGCCCCCTCATCATAACCCAAACAACATAATTTTCCACCATAATAGGACTTCTCCCTAAAGCACCCAGTACTCTACGTCCCCTTTCCAAACCTATACCCCATGCTGGTGTAACCACTTATCAAACAGAACATTAACCAAAGATGAAAACCTGGATTCCGTCGAGCGCATAAAGAAAACAGTCGGTATCTTTTTAGTGTTTTGGTTTTGTTTCCTTCAATTCTTAACGCGAAAGATAACACTTACTATGAAAAAATATCTGCCAGCACGGGCTATGCTCGCAGCAACCCTAGTCAGCGCACTTATGCTCAGTGGTTGCAGCAATAGTGAAAGCGACAGCACCGCCGAAAAAACCAGCGCCGCAGCAAGCGCAGCGAACACGTCCCAGGCTCCTACACCACTGGCAGCCAATAGCAACGCAGCTGCAAGCGCCAAGCTACCTACCACTTTCGATTTGCAAGCACACCGTGGTGGTCGAGGCGAGTGGACCGAAAACTCACGCACCTCTTTTGAGAATGTCAAGAATGTCGGCGTTACCACCATTGAGCTTGACATTCTTGTCTCCGAAGACGGAGTACCAGTGGTATGGCACGATGAGGACATTCAGGCAGAAAAATGCGCAGATACCGCACCTGCCACCCCGCAAGACCCCGAGTTCCCATACGTCGGCAAGCTCATTAAAGATCTGTCTTGGGCACAATTGCAAACCCTCGACTGCAACAAAGCACTCGAGAAGTTCCCAGAAGCAAAACATGAACAGGGCACAAAGCTCATTCAGCTCAGTGAGCTCTATGACATCTATGCTGGTACCGACGCGTATTTTAATGTCGAGGCAAAGGTAGCCGTGGAAAAACCAGGCACCAACAAACCAAACCCAGAAATTGTTAGCGCAATGCTGGGCGCGATCAATGCGTCTGGTATGGCAGATCGCACCACAATTCAGTCCTTCGACTGGAGCATTTTCCCGCTCTTCCGTGAACAAGCCCCTGAGATTCCATTGGCACTACTCTGGGACGAAACCACCTGGAAGTCTGGTTCCGCATGGACCGGTTCCGTAGATTATGACGCTGTAAAAGGCGATGTCATTGCAGCCGCCAAGCAGCTCGACGTACAGATCCTGTCCCCTGGTTTTGCGGTTCCTTATGACGCAGCCGCCGGCGATAAAGACTATCACCCTGTGGCGACACCAGAGTTTATGCGCAAAGCGCACGAGGCTGGCTTGCGAGTAATCCCGTGGACAATCAATGATGAAGCAACAATGCGAGAGCAGATCGACGCTGGTGTCGACGGCATTATCACTGATTATCCATCCAAGCTCAAGAAGATTCTGGACGAAAAAGGCGTGGAGTATAAGTAGGTTTTATACTCAGAGATCGACAGCATATTCACGAAGATAATCTCGTAAATAAGGCAAGCTAAAGTCGATCTCTCCTTTATTTGCGGTTGGCGTTATCATCTCAGCATTGATCAGGCGACGACGGTAGTTACTGATGTACTGAGCAGTTTTCCCTAACCTCTGCGCAATATCTGTGAGCTGTGATGGACCATCATCTTGTGCCATGCACGCTAAAAAAGCACGGTCAGTATACGAAAGATCCGATAACGCTGGCTCGTGCACAAGTTGCCCCAACTTACGACGCGCCCTCTGGATACTTTGCTCAGCAGCTTCCACCGATATGCTCTGGTTTTCCCGCATATGAAACGCCGCTTGTCCAACAAGTTGAATCATGAATGGATATCCTGCGCACGCTTTCACCGCATATTTAAGTGCGGTTTGATCCCATTCCACTCCCAATTCTTTTACAGGATCATTTAACGCAACACGAACTTCCGCATCGGAAACTTTTTCCAAAACAATGCGATTGGCTCTGCGCAAAAAAGTAACTGGGTTTGCATCATTATCACTAGCCAACAATGGTCTGATTGCAGAGGGTATCCCAGCCATTGCTACTGCAATTTCGCCTTCTCTACGCATAATATGCTGAATAGTTGTACTAAAGTCAAATACCTCATCCCTGCGTAGATGATGTATTTCGTCGAGAGTAATCAGCAATCCGGTGGGTTCTTGTTTCATTTTCTTATCAATACTGTGCTGATATACCAACAAATCTTCTATAGCATCTCGCAAGGTATATGTAGTTTCGTGCAATGCACGTGTTTCCCAATTAAGCCCCAAACCTAGATTAAAAATCGTAAGATTTAAGCCAGTAAGTGTCTTCTTATCAGAAGCCAAAATTTTGATGATTCGATCCCGAATGCGATCTACAAAACCTGGTGTTGCAGTCTCATCAATAATGCGCCAACCACGTTGCTCAGCGCAGTCCTTAAATGCATTGAGGAGCACTGTCTTTCCGATTCCGCGCGCACCAATAATTAATGAGGTACGTTCATGAGTGCCAGGACCATTATCGAGAGCAAAACCGAAATCCTTAATAAGGACATCACGTCCTACCAATAATGGTGGTGTGGTACCAAAAGTAGCTCTAAACGGATTACGCATTCTCTCCATGCACTCAGTGTAATCAAAGCACTTGTGTATCGCTATTTAATTTATGTAGTTTATGTAATTTGTTTATTTTATGAACTTTATGAACAAAGGGGGATAATCGTGTTCCGCACCCATAAGATGAAAAACCACAGCTAGAATGCTTAAACCATCTATAATCTTCCATGTCGCCACTATCTTTTATACTGCTCGCTACAAACAAAGTAGGAATAAAAGTACAGCGCAAAGGAAATAAACAGGTGTCTAGTCTCAGCAAAACACATGGGATATGTGAAGCTACTGGTAAGCGTCGTTATGCGAATTGGATTTCTGCCATGACGATTATGTCGCGGATTAAAGCTGTGTCTCCTATTGTAGCTGGCAGAAGAAAAATGCCAGTTCGGATATACAAATGCCATGCTTGTAAAGATTTTCATCTCACCAGCATGACTCAGCGAATATACCAAAAACAGCAGACGCACTCCTCCTCAGTGGCATTATCAAAAGAATTGGAGAAGAAAGAATTAGCTAAACCCTTGGGGAGCAAAGAAGTGGATGCGTTATTCGATAAAGCCAGAAATCATGCGGAGTTAACTCCAGATTTAGAAGTATTTTTGTATGAAATGCAATATCAAATCCAGGTTTTAGGTTCCAGGGCTTGCCTTGATGCGCAGCACACACTGCGCGAACTGATATGCCATTTTTATGATGAACATACCTGGATTGCTACTGCCAAAAGCCGCGGCTACCACAACCCAGATGTCAACCAAAGCTGAATCACTAATTATCATTAGCTTATCCCCAGGATCAAACACAGCAGACCACGCATGAGCGCAATCCTCCAGTCTGCTATCACACCTGCTCAGGTTGATGATTATACACAGATACCATGGGTACTCCATGAGGGGTTGGAGGTGCAGATAGTAGTTGATCTGCAGCACGTAATGGTACAGCCGTGTGGATTACCCCTGGGGCGTTCTTTGCTGCCAGATGGCTACGAATATAGCAATAAAGGAAAATTGCATAGGCAAGAACTAAAAGCACAATATGTACCACAATCATCATGACTTCACTATCCAAAGCGATATTCCACGCAAAGTGCAGCCCAAAACCAAGCATAAACCACGACGTGGCGATTAGTATTCGTTTCTTCTTGGACCATCCTGCACGCAAAAGAGCGTGTCCTAGTCCATAACCAGTACAACCAGTAAAAATAGGATGCAAGCCGAAGCCAAAAATAGTTCGAGTAAACCAGGATTGAGTTACTCCTGCAATATCACTATTGGGATCAAATAAAGCTCCCTGAGCTCCATAGAGAATGTTCTCGACCACCTCAAAACCCAAACCGACAAGTGCGCCTACCACAAAACCATGCCAAGGTCTATCAAGGTATCGGAATAGCCATAATATGAAAAGCACGCCCATACCTTTAAGAATCTCCTCAGGATATGCGCCGCCAAAAGAAGCAGCTAACGCAAATAACCTCGTCTTTGCGCACAAATCTATAATCGGTTGAGCAATAAAAAGTGGGACTACCGTGCTAAACGCCCCACCCCATAGTAGTGCCGCAAAAAGCCAACCCCGCCCTTTCCCTTTCGGCCACAGCCTAGAGAATCTCAGAATGCAAAAAATGGCAGCAAAGAGTACCACGGCAAATAGCATACTGAGCAAAAAAGTGCTTGGCACAGGAATAAAACTAAAGCCCACGGCAGGAATACACACAAGCACTCCTATGACAATGAAAGTCCACATGATCACTTGTGTAGCTATGCTTTTTCGCTGTGTCCTAAAAACAGCAGGTGCTGCAGAATAAAGCGAAAAATCAGAATAGGTCATATGCGGGGCAATAGGAGGATTACTAGGAGAGTTAATAGGATTAGACACTTTCGTACTCCTGTTCCTGCTCATCGCGATACCCTAGGACCTCGTCGAGATGGCGGAGTTCTTCCTCAAAGTTTCGCTGTTGATCTGTTAATTCTTCTAATTCTTGCGGGTATTGTGTGTCTTCTAATTGTGCCCCACAGCCACACTCGCGATATGCGCCCGCTAAAGAAGTAATGAGCAACTCCTCATCAAGCTCTGTTGCGACAGGTATTGATTCGCCTGCCTCTTTAAGGAAACTATCATAGACTGAAAACAAAGCCTGAACTGCCTTTTTATTTGCTTTCCCTTTGGCCCTTATCACAGCAAAAACAGCATTTCCCTCATATTTATCTTGATTTTCCAGGAGCAAACCAATAACTTTGCGAGTCGGAATCGTGAAATAAATATCCCCACTATTCACAATGTTTTCCCTCGCACTATCAGCGGGCACCCCCTCCGCCCGTAACATCCTCACCAGACTACGCTCTGCATCTTCTACATCCCCCAAAGCCGTAAGCGTAATATACGCACCAGGGCAATCATATTGCTTACCTATGCTCAAACTTAACGTAGCGGTGCATTCTAAAGCCTTTCCGTTTCTGTCCTCAATGGGAAATTCCCAACCGCTTAGGCTATCCCGGTACATCACCGCTTCGTTTTTCCCTGCAATCACAGGAACAAAAGGATTAATCACTGCTGGCAGCGCAAAAGCAACGACTACAGCGCCAAGCACTATCAGCCAATGCTTTAATTTAATTTCAGGGTGAAAACGATATGAAGGCATGAGCCTACTCTACACCTTAGAGCCCCAATGCAGTCATGATTGTTTTTAATTTTGCAGAAGTCTCGGCAACTTCATCTTCAGGGCGGGATTGCGCTACGATTCCACCGCCTGCCCAGGCTCGCGCTTTCGTACCACAAGCCGATACCTCAGCACAGCGAATCGCCACCATATACTCGCCATTACCTTGCCCATCTGCCCATCCAACAGCGCCAGCATAGAAGCGTCGATCGCCTTCTGCAAGAGCGATAACCTCCTCCGCGGCGTCGGTAGGCGTACCGCAAATAGCAGGCGTCGGGTGTAACCATGCAGCTAATTCGAGTGCAGTTGTGTGTTCATTTTTGAGCTTGCCGACGATCGGGGTTGCCAAATGCCACACCTCATTTGTCCGAATCAACTGCGGTTGTGCCGGAATCTCGAGAGTGGAACACAATGGTCGCAGCAGGCGTTCGAGATGATCCACCACAAAAGCATGCTCATCATTATCTTTGCTACTGTTAAGCAATAACTCAGCTTGAGCCTGGTCAAGATGCGGATCGCTGTGCCGGGCAGCGGAACCGGCAAGCGGAAAACTCCTAATCGTGGCACCTTGCTTGCGAACCAATACCTCTGGGGAAGAACCCACGAGCATTGCTCCCACAAAATCTTCTCCAGCAGGGCTAAGGTCAGCAATAAAACCATCTCTAGCAGCAGAAAGATCAATAAGTTTCGCAGCAATCAAACGCGGATCAACCGCAGGATCAAAACCAATTTCTACCGAGCGGGCAAGAACCACCTTTTTCAGTTGGGAATCTTCAATGGTACCAATTGCAGCCGCAATCCTGTCCGTATGCTCCTCCAGAGAAGGATCAAGAGACAGCAAAGACGCATTGAGCTGCGCTCCCGCCCCCACACGATAATATGAGTGTGGCTCTAATGCCCCTGGTTCCCGAATAATGGATTGGGGAACAGTCAGTGCTGGTTTATGATCTCTGCGAAAAGGCAGCGCGCCGACGACCATCTCTTCTGGATTATCATGAAGTTTCTTAATAGCAGCGTCGAGGTCGTCGAAAGTTTCTTTAGCGCCTTGAGTACGAACTGATCCATGCGCACGTGACAGGAGAAAGTCAGGAGCCGAATCAGGACGATAATGAGACATAGGATTCCAATTTATCAATAAACAACGCTAAACCTTAGAAATTCTAACAGTTGATGAACCTAGGAGCAATTAGGGAGAGTAATCGCACCCAAAAGCAAGGAGTGGTTTACCATAGAACCTATGTCTGAAGTACGAGTTCGTTTTTGCCCTTCCCCAACCGGAACCCCACACGTCGGTATGGTTCGCACTGCCCTGTTCAACTGGGCATACGCCCGCCACACTGGCGGAAAACTCATTTTCCGCATTGAAGATACCGACGCAGCACGCGACTCGGAAGAATCCTATCAAGCAATTATTGACTCACTCGTATGGCTCGGTATGGATTGGGATGAGGGTGTTGTCAAAGGCGGACCACATGAGCCTTACCGCCAAAGCCAACGCATGGATATTTATGCGGATGTATTAGAAAAACTCAAAGCAGGCGGATATGTTTACCCTGCTTACTCCACCGCACAAGAAGTAGAAGAACGCCACAAAGCCGCAGGACGCGACCCTAAACTTGGGTATGACAACTATGACCGTGACCTTAGCCCAGAGCAAATTGCAGCTTTTGAGGCGCAAGGACGCACCCCGGTATGGCGTTTGCGTATGCCTGACCATGACTGGAAGTGGACAGACCTTGTTCGAGGCGACATTGAGTTTAAGGCAAGCACCCAACCAGATTTCGTCGTCGCGCGTTCTAACGGCGCACCTCTGTATACCTTGGTCAATCCAGTCGATGACGCACTCATGGGTATTACCCATGTGCTACGCGGTGAGGATCTGCTGCCTTCTACCCCACGTCAATTAGCACTCTATGAGGCTCTTAAAGCTATTGGAGTAGCTAAGCACACTCCCGAGTTCGGGCACTTGCCTTTCGTGATGGGCGAGGGAAATAAAAAATTATCCAAGCGTGACCCACAGTCCAATCTCTTCCACCACCGCGACAAGGGAATCATTCCAGAAGGAATGCTCAACTACCTCGCTTTATTGGGCTGGTCATTATCGTCTGAAAAGGATATTTTCTCTGTTGCCGAGCTTGTTTCCCATTTCGATGTGGTCAATGTTCTTGCTAATCCAGCGCGCTTTGACCAAAAGAAACTAGAGGCGATTAACGCAGATCATATCCGTCTGCTCGACCCCCAAGAGTTCTGCACCCGGTTGCGCGAGTATTTAACGCAGTACACTGAGTTCCCTGCAGATTATCCAGAAGATAAGTTTGCTTTTGCTGCCGAATTGGTCCAAACTCGCATTAAAACTTTGTCCGAGGCATGGGATCTGCTTGCGTTCTTAGTCACTGAGGACGACGAGCTTACTCTCGACGAAAAATCAGCACGGAAAAATCTCAAAGAGAGTGCTATCCAGCCGCTAGAAGTAGGAATTGCGACCCTGGAAAAACTCGAAACCTGGGATACTGCGTCGATTGAAGCTGCATTATCGCAAGCGCTTATTCATGATCTTGAGCTCAAACCACGTCTTGCCTATGGCGCACTGCGCGTGGGTATTTCTGGGCAAGCTATTTCCCCACCACTATTCGAGTCGATGGAATTATTGGGGCGTGAATCAACACTGGCTCGCCTCAAAGCTGCTTTGGCACAGACTCCTTTTAGCGCTGAATAGCCTTTGAGAGAATCGGATTAAAAGGAGTAGGTCATTAAAACGTCCAAGGCCACGTTGCACAAGCGTAGGCGTAGGCACCCTAGCCCGTATCGTCGGACTAAGCCACGCCGTTATCGTCTCTATGCACTGTTCATAGGTATTCTTAGCGCTTCAGTGTCTTTGATTCTCTTTGAGACGATTAGCGCGTCTCGCTCGGCATCAACTACTGCGCAGAGTTCTCAGGAACATGATAATGGCAACGCCACGACACAGGCTCGGAAGTTCCCGCCTAACCCTTCAGTTCTGCCAGGGGAAATGCGGCAGTTATCTTTAGTGACAGCAACTGGTACCGAGCGACAATACTACGTATCAGTCCCTACCCATTATGATCTGCACTCCCCTAAGAAAACCCCAGTATTTTTTGTCCTTCATGGCTGGAAGTCAACCCCAAAGACTTTCGTCGAGGGCGATATTTTTAAGGGAAATGCCGGACAAGAGGCCTTGATTGTTCTGCCCCTTGGAATTGATGAGTCGTGGGCAAGTGCGCCTTATTCTGTCACCACCGTCGATGAGGATATTTCTTTTCTACACCAAATTCTGAGTCAATTAGCTGGCGAATATAACGTGGATAATGAGCGCATTTATGCAGCTGGCTTGTCTAATGGTGGTGGCTTAGTGGCACAGCTTGGTTGCCGCGATACGCAAACTTTTGCCGCAATAGCCACCGTCTCTGCCGCATATTATCAGTACAATCCTGCCGATTGCACCCCTGAAGGCATACCAGCGTTAGCAGTGCATGGCACAGACGATGACGTCATTCATTACAATGGCGGCAGACGTCACGGCGACGATTACTTCTCGGTTGAGGAGATTGCTGATATGTATGCCGAACGCAATAAGTGCCGCATGGATGAGTTTTGGCAAGAAAAACTCAACGAGCGAGATATAGCGTTCACGTACGACGGCTGCCAACATGACACTGCTCTACTCAAAATCATTGGCGGGAAGCACGAATGGCCACAATACGCCGGAGAAACAGAGTACATTTGGGAGTTCCTCAGTAAGCAGCGCTTAGCTAAACGAGCTTAACGACGCTCAGCTAAAACTGCACTGAACAAGTGGTTATACTTGCGATTTGGTTATTAGAGTTGGTTAGGGTTATAGTTATTCCCGTTGCTTAGCGCGCATACTGTGTTAACAGTGTTCTGTAGTTATGTGCTGCAAAGCTTTTTGGCCTATGGTGTAATTGGCAACACTACGGTTTCTGGTACCGTCATTCTAGGTTCGAGTCCTGGTAGGCCAGCAGCGATTCATTGCATAAGATTATGCACTGCATTGCGTCCTATGCCCCGTTCGTCTAGAGGCCTAGGACGCCGGCCTCTCACGCCGGTAACACGGGTTCGAATCCCGTACGGGGTACCAAAAACCGCTCAGGAATGAGCGGTTTTTTCTTTTCTCCTATCGCCTTGGCCGGAACCGCCGAAGTTATGCACCCAGAATCCCTCATGAAATCCTTGAGTAGGTTAAAGCAAAACTCCCGCCCCCGCATAACGCGGGAAACGGGAGTGATGAGATAAAAAGCCGTACGGCAAGAATTACTTAAGGGTAACCTTTGCACCAGCTTCTTCAAGCTTAGCCTTAGCAGCCTCAGCGTCATCCTTAGATGCACCCTCGAGGATAGCCTTAGGAGCACCCTCAACGAGTTCCTTAGCTTCTTTAAGACCAAGACCGGAAACGATCTCACGAACAGCCTTAATTACGCCAATCTTCTTTGCACCTGCATCCTCAAGAACAACGTCGAACTCGTCCTTCTCTTCTGCAGCAGCAGCTTCGCCACCAGCAGCGCCTGCAGCAGCAACAGCAACTGGAGCAGCAGCGGTAACCTCGAATACCTCTTCGAACTCTTTAACGAACTCAGAAAGTTCGATAAGGGTCATTTCCTTGAAAGCCTCGATGAGCTCGTCTTTAGTGAGCTTAGCCATAATGGTTTTCCTTTCGGTTATAAATTGAACCTCGTTGCGGCTCAATTCAGAAAATATTTTTAATTTTTAAGTTTCCTTTTAAGCCCTTGGCATAGCCAAAGGAAGAAAAAGAATCTTATGCTTCTTTCTTCTCTTGAAGTGCAGCCGCAAGGCGTGCAACCTGAGAAGCAGGAGCGTTGAATAGGCCTGCAGCCTTTGCCAAGTTGCCCTTCATGGCACCAGCCAACTTCGCAAGAGTAGTCTCGCGGTTGTCTAGTTCAGCAATCGCCTCAACCTGAGCGGTGGTCAGCGCATTGCCGTCCATGTAGCCACCCTTAATAACGAAAGCCTTGTTTTCAGAAGCAAACTTCTTCATTGCTTTAGCGGCATCTACAGCCTCGCCCTTAACGAAAGCAACAGCAGTAGGACCGGTAAGGAGCTCATCAAGACCTTCTACGCCAGCATCTTTTGCAGCCAGCTTAAGAAGAGTGTTCTTGGCGACGGAGTACTGGACATCAGCACCGAGAGCACGACGCAACTCAGTAGTCTGAGCTACAGTCAAACCACGGTATTCGGTGAGCAGAAAAGCATTAGTCTCTGCGAAACGCTGCTTAAGCTCAGCCAAAGATGATTCGTTCTTCGGATTTGCCATTACTTCGCCTCCTTCCTCATGTACGTTCGGATATTGATCCGCCGAGGCTTCTGCAATGCTTATACATAACAAAAACCCCGTGCAAGAGCACAGGGCACACATCTCCGAAAGGAGGTGAACTCTAAGTGACTCCTGCGTGGGCTGATCCAATTTCTTGGATACCTTCGAGCTAAAAAGCTAACCGACGGTCTTCGGTGAAACTTGAGTACAGGCTTTTTAAGAAAAGCACTTTCATCAAACTTCTCTAGGAAACTTAGCATAGGACTATGCAGAATACAAAACTATGCCCAACCACTAGGCAAAATATGGAATAGCGACGCTAGAGAATACCCAAAAGCAGCAACATACACCACAATCAGCACCACCTGAACACTCCTATGCCCCTGCCAACTCACCTGCCACAATGGTTCAACTTCTCCAGTACGTCGAGCCGCGTGCAAGAGCAACACAGGAACAACAGACATAATCAAACCCGAGAAACCACCAGCGTATCCCAGTGCGTCGGCAAAGCCACCCAAACCAGCAAGAGAAATCACCAATGGCGGAACGACGGTCACCACCAACGCATACACACGCTGCAGCCCACTATGATGCCAATGGAACGTATCCAACACATTGCGCATCGCAGTATAACCAATAGCAATAAACGAGGTGAACATGGCACACAACGCAAAGATATTCGCCAAGTAAAATGCGGCAGAACCCAAAGACTCACCCCAAGAAAGCGTCACCACCTCACTCACATCAGTGCCCAATAGTCCCAAGGCCACAAAAGGAACCAAAGCCAAGGTAAAACCAGTAATAGACATACCAGCAATTATTGACTGCGGAATCGCTTTCTTCTGTGCCGGATCCATACCACGAACCAACTCTGGGACCACATACTGAGCCATGAAAGTAAAAACCGCCAAGTTCATAATCGGCACCACATAAAAAGGATGAAACACAAGCAGATTACTGAGATCAATACCAGGACCAAGCAGCGTCCACGCGCTCAAAATGATAATGATCGCAGCCATGCCACACGTAATCACGCCCTCTAAGAACCCCGTCGCGTGTAATCCTTTCCACATCACAAAACTACCCAGAGCAAAAAACAACAGCGTTCCCAACAACTCCGGAATATGCAACAAATTTGCCAACAGTGTCCCGGAACCAGCCGCATAAGCGACAAGAGCACCCACACTATTGATCATAATGGCAACAAAAACCAACCATTTTCCCCAATTGCCTAGATATTTCTGTGCCAAACCCGATAGCTGCAATGGCTCCCTCGTGCGCCCAGACACCTCCGCCACATACATCATAGAAAACGTGGTGAGCACTCCAGCAATGATGAGCGCCAAGCACAATGCAAGAAACCCACCATGGCGAGCTGCATAAGGCAAACTCAAAATACCAGCGCCGATATTCGTACCAAAGATAAGCGAGACACCTTGCACCACCGTTAGCGCTGGTGCTTCGGATACTGCTTGAGTTTCTTGTGTAGTGTTGCGTGTTGTCATAGGGGTTCCTTAAAAATCGAGAAGTTGAGAATTATTACTGTGCTCTGGCTCTAGGGTCTGGTGTGCGTCGATTCTGGTCAAAGGACTAGCTGGTGTGGCTTTACACAAGGTTTGACTGCGAAAGAACTCCGGCGATTTCCACCTGGTAATCAACATGACGATCACACCAGAACCAAGCACTGTCATACCCAAAATGAAGACCAAACTAACGCCAAAGATCTGACTGCCTGACCCATAACTTGGGTCCATAGAGTCGTAAGAGGTTTGGATAAAGAAAATCAATAACAGTGTGCCGCCAATGAGCGGAGCGAAAAATCTAGTGACACTGTGTTTGAGAGAATCAAAAGCATGATTTCGGAAGTACCACACACAGGCAAAAGCAGTAATGCCATAGTAAAAACACACCATCATGCCCAGTGCGGTAATTGTGTCCCATAAAGCTGCTTCACTCACCACGCGCATCACTGCATAGAAAAGGAAAGAAATACTTGTTGCAGCAATCGTCGCAAAGCCCGGTGATTGATAGCGAGGTGAAATATGCGCAAATCTCTTTGGCAGCGCACCATAAAAACCCATGGCAAGCATGGTTCGTGCAGGACCGATAATCGTAGATTGCAGCGACGCAGCACAAGACACCAAAACTGTAAGTGAAATGAGAATTGCCGCAGGTCCCATCACAGGAGTGGCTAAAGCCGCAAAGATATTTTCTTGTATATCTGCATTTCCTAGCCCAAATTCCCCCGTCGAAGTTCCAGAAAAGCTCAGTGCAGAAATGGCAACAAATTGGTAGAGCACGACGATAACCACAATGGTCACAGTTGCGGCTTTACCTGGAGTAGCGTGTGTACCTTTGGTTTCTTCGCTAAGGGTGAGTACGACATCCCAGCCCCAGTAAATAAAAACCGATAATGATACTCCAGCAGCAAAAGCTGAGAAACTACTTACGCCAAAAGGATTGAACCACTGCAAGGAGATAGGAGTCGGATCAAACGCCTCACCCCTATGCACTCGCCATAACGCCATTGCACCAAAGAGTACCAATGCTATGACCTGGAAACTGACCAAAATGAATTGCACAGTTTTCGTGGTATCCACGCCTCGGTAAGAGATCAACGTAGCTAGAGCCATGAATACAAAACACGTAGCGATATTGACTGCTGTATTATCACTCAACTGCGCCAGTTGTGGTTTGTGACAGAGTTGCGCAAGAAGTAGGTAGAAAAAATCTACGCCAATTCCAGCCAGATTAGATAAAACGAGAATCGTTGCTGCCAGTAGTCCCCACCCGCCAAGCCAACCCATGACGGGACCAAAAGCTCTGGTCACCCACGTAAAAGTTGTTCCAGAATCGGGCATATCCTCGTTGAGTTCCTTATAGCCTAACGCGACCAAAAGCATCGGGATAAAACTCACTAGAAAAATAGCTGGCATATGCTCTCCGACGGCACTAACTGTCGGACCAAGCCCACCAGAAAGCGTATATGCTGGGGCAATACAGCTTAGCCCGATCACCACGGCACCGATTAACCCCACACTGCCCGCTTGTAAGCCCTTTGACTGTTGCCCACTTTCCATGATTACTCACCCCTCGGCACCACAATCAGCGGTAACGTCAATTCACGCAATAGTCGCATGGCAAAAGAACCCGCAAACACAGAATTCTTCTCTGCTACTCGTGATGATCCAATGAAAACGATGTCGCCTTGTTCCCAGGTAGCTTTTTCTAGCTTTTCGACGATAACCAGGTCTTTTCCTGTGGAAGATTCCTGTTCTTCTGTTAATAATTTCTGCACATTTTCCCGAGCATGAAGAACAGTATCTGAATTGCCCTCTGATTCTTTGCCAAGAAATGCAATGAATCTCAACGGAAGATTTGCACGTCGAGAAAGTCGTACTCCTAAGCCAACAAGACTGCCAGCTCCAGGCCGTAGCCCTACTGCACAGTTGAGACGTTGTATCGGTGTAGAGCTATAACCTCGTGGTGCTAGCGCGATAGGAAAATGCGCCCCAAATAATAAGTCGTGCGCAATTGTTCCTAACCTATGTCGTTTTAAGGGACTCGCAGAAGAACCACCTACCACAATGAGTGAAGCACCTAATTGCCCAGCGGCTCGTTCTAGCCCCTGAGCAGTATTGGTATCGGAAAATACTTTTCCACTAGCTTTCACATCATGAGGTATCTGTTCGATGGCGCCATGTAACCAAGAAAAAGCCTGATTAAGTAAGATATCTTCGCTAGTTCCTGTGGGTGGATATTCATAAGAGAAATTATCAGAACGTCGCAGTACAATAATGATCTCTAACTCCGCATTAAGGATTCGCGCTAAATCCACCCCTAATGCAAGGGCATCAATACCTTGCGGAGTTGCCTGATAGCCGATGACTAATTTCATCATTCTTCTCCCGCTCTTTCATCGTGTGGGATTACGTTTGTTGAAGTAACTCGTCGATAGTTTGAGCGACCTTATGCCCCATGCGGATAGCACCATCTACATGCTGATACCCGACGCCAGCTATATCTGAACAAGCGAAATGAATTGCACCGACCGGCTGGGTGTTAAACCGTCCCCACCGAGATAATCCGCCTAAATCATACGAACAGGCATACGCTCCCCTTGTCCATTCCTCTGCGCCCCAATCTGACTCATAGTAGGAACATGGTTCTTTGGTTTCCGGACCAAGAAAATCTGCCATAGCTGATAAGATTTTTTCTTTGCGCTCTTGCGCTGTGAGCTGGAATAATGCCTCAGCCTTTTCATCAGAAACGAAGCCTACGAGGGTACCACGTTGATCTCCATAGTTGGTGTTATCGTAGATCTCTTGGACAAGATGATTAGGTGAAAAGCACGTACCTGATAGCCCTTTTTCTCGCCAAAATGGCTGCTCATATGTGGCATGGACTTTAATAACCAACCCCATTGACTGATGTTGATGCATCACGTGCTGCAATCGCGGCATCTCAGGGCGATAAGAAATGCGGTGATATAGATTTGGCGGTATAGCAAGAATTGCATACCGAGCTGTTATTTCCTTATTACCATCCGCATATACGTGGACACCCGAGTGATCATATTCAATCGTGCGCACTGGAGAATTAAGGATAATGTTTTCCTCACCAATGCGCTGAGCTAAGCGAATAGATACTGACTGCATTCCACCAATCACCCGCTCGTCGAGAATAAAATCCTCGTCGACAAGATGAGAGAAACTACCTGCCGACGCAGCCATATGCAATGCTTGCAGTGCAGAAAAAGAATGAGCGGGTTTTGTAAGCATTCCACCTGCAATAAATAGACCAATGTTTGCTCGTGCTTCGGCATCATCACTGAGTTGTTCTAACCAATGATGAAAAGAGATAGTATCGAGTTCTCTTGCCTGCGGATAGTCCCACGGATTCTCTGGATCAATCTGCGCAACTATGTCGTCGATATGAGAAATCATGCGCAACATTTCTTGCTGAGTTTTCTCGGCACAAGGGAATACCTCACCTGAATAGCGCTGCACTTTGCCATCGAAACCAAGATAAAGACCGTCACCTTGGCGATAACGCTGATATGTTCCTAGGTCAAGTTCAGCTAGTAATGCCTTCAACTCGGTCTGATCAGGTGACACCCATTGACCACCAATTTCGTACCATGCCCCGTTCATAACATCTGACCGAGTTCTGCCACCAACTCGGTCGCGTGCTTCAAGAACAACAGCAGTATGCCCAGCTTTCTGCAATCTATAGGCAGCACTCAAACCTGCAGGTCCTGCGCCAATAACTACTACATCACTATGCATTTCATCTCCTCATTGTTTCTGCTTTGTGGCTTATACTTCATGCATTAATGTGCAATCATCACGTGCTTAATCCGCGTATATTCTTCGACGGCATACACGGATAGATCTTTGCCATAACCAGATTCCTTAAAACCACCGTGTGGCATCTCGGCAACCAATGGAATATGTGCGTTTGCCCAGACACAACCAAAATCTAATTCTCGGCTTGCTCGCTGGACTTTTTCGTTATTACTGCTCCACACCGAAGAAGCCAATCCATATTTCACATCATTGGCAAGTTCAAGTGCGTGGTCGAAATTACTAAAAGTCTGCACGGTGATTATGGGTCCAAAAATTTCCTCTTGAATTTCGGAATCATTCTGCTTCAGACCTGCGATAACAGTAGGCTCAACATAATATCCAACTTCACCCCAACGCTTACCACCTGTTAAAACGTGAGCATGATCTGGTAATTCAGCTAACACTTTCATTACCTTGTCAAAATGCTTCTTGTTATTCAGCGATCCATAAAAGGCTTCTGCATCTTCTGGCTGACCAGGTCGTATTTTCTCAACCTCAGAAACCAAACCATCAATAAACTTTTGTGCAATTTCTTCTTCAACAAGGACACGAGTAGCCGCTGTGCAATCCTGACCCGCATTAAAAAGACCTGCAGCAGCAATTCCTTCTGCTGCTTTAACAAGATCAGCATCGGCACACACAATAACTGGGGCTTTTCCACCCAATTCCAAATGCGACCGCTTAAGATTTTCACCTGCTACTTTTCCAACAGCACGTCCAGCAGAAACAGAGCCAGTAATGGATACCATATCCACATCTGGATGCTTAGTTAGGTAAGTACCAGTTGTAGCATCACCAAGAACTATGTTGATCACTCCTGGTGGAAAGCACTGTGCAATAAGCTCTGCAAGTTTTAAGGAAGATCCTGGTGTCGTGTCGGAAGGCTTAAACACTACCGTATTGCCGGCCGCAACTGCAGGAGCAATTTTCCACAAAGCCATCATCAGTGGATAATTCCACGGAGCCACTTGCGCAATAACTCCCACTGGCTCTCGACGAATACTAGAGCTAAACCCCTCCATGTATTCCCCCGTCGATAAGCCACTAAGAATACGGGCTGCACTTGCAAAGAAACGCAATTGATCAGCACCTACTAGGCATTCTTCTGTTTCAACAAAGTTGATGATCTGACCTGTTTCTTTGCTTTGCGCTACGGCAATATCACGAGCATTTTCTTCTAACAACTCAGCTAACTTCAGCAAACACTTTTGCCGTTGCGACGGGGTGCTATTGCGCCATGTGCGCCAGGCTGTTTTCGCTGCTGCCACCGCAAGATTGACATCTTCTTCATTGGAGATAGGACTCACACCAATGACTTGCTCATTAACGGGACTGACCAATTCCAATGTGTGCGTACTATGAGCAGTAACAAATTGATTGTCAACAAAATTCTTATACCTGCTGTGCATCTGTAAGTCCTTTCATGAATCTCATTTGCTCGGTGATCTGACTTATCAAGCACGATGAAAAACAATGATAATGAGCTACAAGATGCTTATACGCATGGATAAAATGTATATATTTTTATAAAATGTTGTCCTTTTTGGATACACTTCCCTCGAAAAAAGCAAAGGCAGGTAACGCAAATGCCCCGCTTTCACCAGGAAAGCGGGGCATTATGACAGTGCTAAAATTTACTGCATATTATGCTTGGGTGTAGTTCTTCTGAACGCTAGGATCCACAGGAACACCAGGACCAGTGGTAGAAGCAATGGTTACCTTCTTGATGTATACACCCTTAGAGGAAGAAGGCTTAATGCGGTTAAGCTCATCAATCAATGCGCCGTAGTTCTCAGCAAGAGCCTTGGCGTCGAAAGATGCTTTACCCAAGATTGCGTGCAAGTTAGAAGCCTTGTCAACGCGGAAAGCAATTTTACCGCCCTTAACCTCAGAAATAGCTTTTGCTACGTCGGTGGTAACGGTACCGGTCTTAGGGTTAGGCATAAGACCACGTGGACCAAGAACACGAGCAACACGACCAACTTTAGCCATCTGATCTGGAGTAGCAATAGCTACGTCAAAATCAATGGTGCCTGCGTTAATCTGCTCGATCAATTCTGAGGTACCAACAATATCTGCGCCAGCTGCCTCAGCCTCAGTTGCTTTTTCACCTTCTGCAAATACAGCAACGCGAACGGTTTTACCAGTACCATTTGGAAGAGATACGGTACCGCGAACCAACTGGTCAGCTTTACGTGGATCAACACCAAGACGGATAGCAACGTCGATAGTTGCGTCATAGTTCTTGGTTGATGTTTCTTTTGCCAATTCAGCAGCCTGAAGTGGGCTGTAGAGACGATCCTTATCGATCTTCTCAGCTGCAGCTCTATAAGCCTTAGATTTCTTGCTCATTAGTTATTCCTTAAAACATTAGGAGTGTGGTTCGGATCGAAGCTGATCCTGCCACAAATTCTCGTTGCCATGCACCCTGTGGGTAGAAACTCCTCAGAGCACAAAGCAACAACGATATTTTTGATTCTTAATCAATCTTATTCAACAACGTCAATACCCATTGAGCGTGCAGTACCTGCAATAATGCGTGATGCGCTCTCAAGGTCATTAGCGTTGAGATCCTCAAGTTTGGTCTGTGCAATCTCACGTACCTGAGCGATGGTTACTTTACCAACTTTTTGGGTGTGAGGAACACCAGAACCTTTTTGGATACCAGCAGCTTTGAGTAGCATTTTTGCTGCAGGTGGAGTCTTGAGCTTGAACTCGAATGAACGATCTTCATAAACAGTGATCTCCACTGGCACAACATTGCCGCGCTGACCTTCAGTAGCAGCGTTGTATGCCTTACAGAACTCCATGATGTTAACACCATGAGCACCAAGCGCTGGACCTACTGGAGGAGCTGGGTTAGCAGCACCAGCTTCGATCTGGAGTTTAATCAGACCAGTAACTTTTTTCTTCTTTGGAGCCATCGTTATACCTACTTCCTTGGTAACAGGCCATGCCATTATTGATGGTTCCAAGACATGACCCGTCCGGATGCCTCATCCTCTGCACAAAAACCATGCTCAAGGACTTAAGCCACCGGGAAAATATATGCTTAACTGCGCAAAACACGCGAGGTTAAACCTTACCCTAAAGACAAGCACTAAGCAAAAACGCTATGTGCTGCCCAAATGCCCACACAACTGCAAGCACGCAACCAGGGCAATTAGTTCACTTTCTCCACTTGGTCAAAGGTCAATTCCACTGGAGTTTCGCGTCCGAAGATAGACACCAGTGCTTGAATCTTGGCATTTTCTTGATCTATGTCAGAGATCGTCGCAGAAACACCTGCAAGCGCACCAGTCAAAATGGTAACCGCTTCACCTGGCTGGTAGTCCACAGCAACCTGTGGCTTCATGCTTTCCGTAGGCATTGCCACGATCTTCTCACCTTCGGCATTGGTAGTTGCCTTGCCTTCGGTTTCTTCCACGTTCTCTTGTGGCATGAGGAACTTTGCAACGTCACGATGAGAAACTGGAGTAGCTGTACCTTCGTTACCAACGAAACTGGTCACGCCAGGAGTGTCTCGCACCACGGAACGCACTCTGTCGTCGAGATCCATACGCACCAAAACATAACCCGGTAGTAACTTGCGTTTTACTAACTTGCGCTTGCCGTCGCGAATTTCTACAGCTTGCTCCACTGGCACGACAACATCGTAGATAGATTCCTCAACCTCAAGAGTCTGCGCACGCATATCGAGATTGGTTTTTACTTTATTCTCATATCCGGAATAACACTGAATAATGTACCATTGACCAGGTAGTTTCTTTAGGTCGCGGATATATTTACGCAACCGAGCACGATACTGAGCATCAGGCGTTTCTTCGCTTTCAGATTCAGCCTCAGCTATTTCTACGTCTGCTTCTTGAACAGGCTGCTCGACGACTTCCAATTCCGATGCCTCTTGCTCAAATTGCTGGGCTTCTTCTTGGCTTTCTTGCTCTAGCGTCTCTTTAGCAGCTTCACTAAAGACTGCGGCAAAACTGCCTTGTGCTTCATTCTCGCTCATTGTGCTACTCCTTTTTCATTTTTCATTCATTAGGCATATACGACACTACCATGTGCATATCACGCTTATGTTCTGGTTAGATTCAATGAATTATCCCGCCGTTTCACTAGATGAACTAGGAAAATACGACGGGATAATAACGTTATGTACCCATAATAGCTATGGGGTAAATATCTTCTCAACTCCAAGCCCGGCAAGGAAATCCACACCGGAGACTAATGCGGTCATAGCGATAAGAAAACCAAAGGTAATGAGAGTGTAATTGACCATTTGGCGACCAGTAGGCCAAATGACCTTGCGCATCTCTTTGCCTACCTCAGGGAAGAAATGAGCAATGCTATTCTTCTTCTCTGAATCCGCACTACCGCTAACGCTCACGCGTTTAGCTTCCATGTCAGCAGTGGAAGTGGTGCTTACACCCGCAAGCTGACGCTTACCTGTTGGACGTGCAGCACTTTTGACTTGCTGTTCTTCCGACATGGCACTCCTAAACCCTTAAATAATTGAGATTTCTAAAATAGGACAACATGACAACTATAGCAAAAAGCGACATACTGCCCAATCCTGCATATGCAAAATGCCGGCCATCTCCCATATAGCAAGGATATGACCAGCATTAATACCTGGCAGGGGCGACAGGACTCGAACCTGCAACCTACGGTTTTGGAGACCGTTGCTCTACCAATTGAACTACGCCCCTATGGTACAGAAGAAAAAAATTTCCTCGTAGCGATGGCGAGAATTGAACTCGCGACACAGCGATTATGAGTCGCTTGCTCTACCACTGAGCTACACCGCCAAAGTTGTTAGAACGACCTGTTAAAACAACAGAGCCCCCTGACAGAATCGAACTGTCGACCTTTTCCTTACCATGGAAACGCTCTGCCGACTGAGCTAAGGGGGCGAAGTTTCACACCAGACTCAAGCAAAAACTGCCTAAGACTTTCCTTGAAAACCTCCAAAAGATTACCCCGAATGAAAGCAAGAATACAAATCGCCTGCATAACACTTATTTTCATTCGGGAAACACTCAACACCCTACGGCTTAAACACTCTCAGAAGTATGTGCAGCACGCTCAACAGATGTCACCTCAGATACGCAAGCAACCACATCACTAGCACTCTGTGCTGCTAATACACGTTCTCGGAAGTCAGTTTTCGTGAGCGCAGCAGCCAACTTTGCCAGAATTTTTAAGTGCTGCTTAGCCGCACTATCTGGCACTGCAATGAAAAAGACAAGATTGACTGGTTTCTCATCTGGAGCCGCCCAATCAATTGGTTCACGCAAGCGAGCCACAGCGAGAACTGGATGCGTTACCGCAGCTGTCTTAGCGTGTGGAATTGCAACACCGTCGCCAACGGCAGTGCTGAACTTTGCTTCACGCTCCACCGCGGCACTAAGTACCTGGTTTTTATCGCGCACACGATCAGCGCTGGCGTCGATAAGCGCACGCAATACACCATCTCGATCAGATTCTTCTAAATCCAAGAGCACTGTTTGTTCACGTAATAATCGCTCATCTTGCTCTTTGTTTTCTTTATCCTCTTTGCCGCGGCTAAAAGCAATACCAACCAGCATAACTGCCACAGTAGTGGCAACACCTGCTGCGAGAGCAAGGAAAAATTGCACTACCCCATCCACAGCGCCGACCACGGCAACAATAGGACCCCCATGCATGACATTATCGCCCACGCCCAACACGCCAGCGACCGCACCTGCTACGGCACCACCAAGCACGTTGGCAGGAATAGCTTGCAGTGGTCTAGCCGCAGCAAGAGGAATCGCCCCCTCGGTCAGACCGAAAAATCCCATGAGCAACGCAGCAGTTCCAGCATTACGCTCCGACTCATTAAACCACTGACGACGAATAAAGGTTGCCAATCCTAGCGCCAGAGGCGGAACAGAAATAGCTGCCGCAACCATACCCATAGGGTGTGGATTACCAGCGGCAATGAGCCCCCCACCAAAGAGAAACGCAGTTTTATTGAATGGTCCACCCATGTCAAAAGCAATCATGGCACCGAGTACAGCGCCAAGGATGACCACTGAGCCACCGTCGAGAGTTTTCAGTGCCTGAGTAAGCGACTCAAAGAGTGCCGCCACCGGATGCCCAATAACAAAAATGAACAATAAGCCCACAATCAACGTGGTGAAGATCGGAATAATGATAATGGGCATAATTGGTGCAATAAACTTATTGACCGGTATTTTTCGGATGCCCAGAGCCACATACCCAGAAAGCACACCAGCAATAATGCCGCCAATAAACCCAGTACCCGCCTCGGAATCATAAAGCGAGCCTGTCACTGCCACCATGCCTGTAATAAAACCAGGAGCAAGACCAGGGCGATCAGCAATACCAACTGAAATATACGCCGAGAGAACTGGCACCATAAGGCTAAACGCCAACACCCCTAGTTGCTCAATTGTCGACCAAAAAGAGCCCTCAGGCACCACCAATCCCTGTGCCGTCGGTTCACCACCCAGAGAAAGCGCGAATGCCAGTAACAATCCGCCTGTCACAACGAATGGAATCATATACGACACACCATTCATCAGCGCTTGATAGGTATTATGCCCCACTGCACGAATCGACATCCCACCAGCAGTACCCCCGCCGGCTACCGCATGAGCAGAATCAGCCTGCGCACCAACTCCAGCACCCCCGACACCAGCCAAAACTGGAGCTTCTAATGCCTGCTCAAGTAACTGCTGTGGACGTTTAATTGCCTCATCGACGCTCACCGTTAATACCGGTTTAGCAATAAACCGATCCTTAGCAATAACAACATCAGCGGCTATGAGCACAGCTGCAGCTCGTTCTATATCTGCCGAGCTAAACGCTCCCTCAACACCAATAGAGCCATGCGTCTCAATTTTCAACTCGACACCAGCGTCTTGTGCTGCTGCCTCAAGTTTTTCTGCTGCCATATACGTATGTGCGATACCCGTCGGACAAGCAGTAATGGCAAGAACCAAAGGTTTTTCCGTCATGGCTAAAACTCTAGCAGCCTCACCCGACAGACAAGGGGTAATAGGGTCAAGGAGCAAACCAGAGCTAAACAAAAAGCGTGATGATCTTCATCATCACGCTTCTGGTGCCAGGTAGAAGATTCGAACTTCTGTAGGCAATGCCGACGGATTTACAGTCCGCTCCCTTTGGCCGCTCGGGCAACCTGGCAACAACATGGCATAAATAATTATGCTCCGCTGCGATACATACTGTACTACGAACCCCTAGCATAAATGCAAATCAGCATGAAAACAGCTAGTTTTCTCCCCTATTTCACCCCACTCGGCTAACAGTAAATTGCGCCAAAGAACGCAATGCTTGGGTCGTGGCATTATCAGGAAGTTTTTTCAGATGTTGCTCAGCAACACCAAGATAGTGATGAACGTCGTCGAGCGCGCGTTGCTTACCAGAAGACTGCGAGAGCAAATCAATCACATGGCTAACCGTGCGCTCATCATGAATTGGACCAGTGAGAATCTCACGCAATTGCTCGCCAATAGGGGAATCCTCTTCCAGAGCATAGAGCACAGGCAAGGTAAACACGCCTTCGCGCAAATCAGTTCCAGGTATTTTTCCCGACTCAGCGCTATGAGAGAAAATATCAATAAAATCATCAACAATCTGGAAAACCATACCAATTGCCGCACCATAGCCACGCAATGCGTCGATATGCTCCTGAGAAGCACCTGAGTGAAGGCTGCCGAGATACCCGGCCGAAGCGATAAGCACACCCGTTTTCTCTTCAATGACTTTCATATAATGCGCAACAGAGTTGCTCTCACCAGCACCGATAGTTTCTCGCATTTGGCCGGTAACCAAAACACCAAATGTCTCAGCAAAATGCAGCACAGTAGGAATACCCAGCTCCCCCATCAGACGAGAGGCATGGGCAAGCAAAATATCCCCGGCAAGAATCGCAACAGAATTATCCCACCTAGCATTTGCACTCTCGACGCCACGGCGTCGATCAGCCTCATCCATGACATCGTCATGATAGAGCGTGGCAAGATGAGTCATCTCTACCACGGCAGCAGCTTTGATAACATCCTCGCACAATGGTTTTGTGCCATAGTTGGACGCGAGCAGAGCAAACATCGGGCGAAAACGTTTCCCGCCTGCTTGAGCAAGGTGCAACACCTTATCCGTAATAAAATCTGCGCCTTTATTGAGCTCTCGGTAGAGTAGTTCTTCTACCTCACCAAGCCCCTGATTAATGCGCGCATTGAGTTCACTATCACCAAGATCAACTCTTGCCCCGACTGCGCCATTACTCATGCTTATTCAAGCCCTCATTCATATTTAACGACATGACTATTATCAACTACCTAACTTAACATCACGATGAGCTTTTTAATAAGTTTAATGAGTACAAAATCATCAGCAGTATTAGCAATGAGAAAAGATAACCTGACACAATGAGTAGTGTGAGTAAGCAAAACCAGAGCACCACCACTGAAAACACAAGGAACGCAACCGCAACAGAAAAGCAAACCACGCAGTCGCATATCACCACAGATGTCCTGATTGTCGGAGCAGGTCCTGCCGGTAGCGCTGCAGCGATTCATAGCGCTCAGCGTGGTTTTCATACGGTACTCGTCGATATGGCAAATTTTCCACGAGATAAAACGTGTGGCGATGGTCTTACCCCGCGCGCAATCAGCGAACTCGCTCAACTAGGGCTTGCCCGCACCATTACTGACGCATACACCTCTCAGGGATTGAAACTGCATGGCTTTGGCGGAAGCGTTACTGCCCCGTGGCATGACTCAACCTATGGCACCATTGGCTCAGCAATGCCCCGAGTGCAATTCGACCAACTCCTCTTTGATCGCGCGTGCTCCATGCCCGAAGTACAGCCACTCACCGGAAGCGCAGCAGTAAAAGTAGAGCTAGAAGGTCATATTCGTAGCGTAGAGCTTGCCGACGGCACCCGTATCTTCCCTCGCTTTGTGATTGTCGCAGATGGAGTACGCTCCACATTTGGCAAACTTTTAGGGCGCACATGGCACCGAGGCGAAGTATATGGCATTGCCGCACGCTCCTACTGCACTACCCCCTATGCAGATGAGCCGTGGATTCATTCTCATCTAGAACTACGCGCCCCAGATAATAGCGTTCAGCCTGGTTATGGCTGGATTTTCCCTTTAGGTGCCCACAATGGCACGGCTAATGTTGGCTGTGGCGCACTATCGACGGCAAAAAGACCAGCAAAAATTAACACCAAAAAGCTACTCGCGCACTATGTATCCCAAACAAGTGACCAGTGGCATTTTGGTACCCCACAACAGGTCACTTCTGCCCTTTTGCCTATGGGGGGTGCTGTCAGCAATGTCGCAGGTGCTAATTGGTTACTCATTGGCGACGCCGCCGCCTGCGTCAACCCGCTCAATGGCGAAGGAATTGACTATGGACTAGAAACAGCCCGGTTGGGCGTCGAACTGCTTGGGGAGCATAAAGACCTCACATTCATCTGGGGGCAAACCTTACGTGACCACTATGGTGAAGCATTTTTATTAGCTCGAACTGCGGCCAGGTTACTCACCTATCCCCAGTTTTTACCCGTGGTTGGACCACTTGCCTTAGGCAAGCCCTTCGGCTCCTTGCTCATGCCAGCAGCAGCACGACTGATGGGTAACCTAGTGAGCGAACACGACAAGGATATCGTCGCTAGAGCATGGCGCTTGAGTGCGAAAACCATTGGAAAACTCCGCGGGAATACCCCATTATGGAGCTAATTTCTGGCTAGATAGGCACGAAGATTGCCATAGTAGCTCATCACACGGTTATATAACACTAACAACTGGAATACCAGGGTGTCAGCGGATTCTTTATTAAGAAAGGATTGCTATGAAAGATGCAATCGTGTCTGGGCTACAAAAGCTAGGCAAAGCACTCATGGGTGCAGTGGCAGTAATGCCTGTCGCCGCAATTCTCATGGGTATCGGATATTGGATAGATCCCACAGGTTGGGGTGCAGATAATGTCGTTGCTTCGATACTCATTAACTCAGGTTCAGCAATCCTCGACAACCTGGGCTGGATTTTTGCCATTGCGCTATCTTTCGGCTTAGCAAAAGATAGCAATGGCGCCGCAGTCCTTTCTGGGTTCATCGGCTATGCCACAGTAACCAAACTTATCGGCCCAGATACTGTCGCCTCATACAAAGGCATCGACCCCGATTCCCTCAGTGGTGATGCAGCCGTCGATTGGGCAGCACAAGGTTGGGCAGCCATCAACGACAAAAATGTTTTTATCGGCATCCTCGTAGGTATCTTGGCTGCATGGTGCTATAACCGCTTCCACACCACCACACTGCCTGACTTCCTCGCCTTCTTCTCCGGACGCAGGCTCGTACCAATCCTGACCGCACTATTGTCCATTGCCCTTGCCGGTGTGCTCTACCTGCTCTGGCCCATTCTCTACAGCGGACTATTCAACTTCGGTCAGTGGATCCAAAGCATGGGTGCCCTTGGTGCCGGTATCTATGGTTTTATCAACCGTTTGCTCATCCCAACTGGACTCCACCACGCCCTTAACTCTATCTTCTGGTTTGACGTAGTCGGCATCAACGACATTGGAAAATTCCTCGCTGGCGGTAGCACCATTGCAGATGCAACACAAGCAACCTCAGCAGCTACCTGCCCAGGCATCTGGGATCAAACCACCCGTACTTGCGAGGTAACTGGATATATCGGACGTTATCAGGCTGGTTTCTTCCCCATCATGATGTTTGGCCTACCAGGTGCTGCGCTTGCTATTTATTTACGATCGACTCCTGCGCGTCGAAAAGTAGTCGGCTCACTCATGTTTGCTGGTGCTCTTGCCTCTTTCTTCACTGGTGTCACCGAGCCGCTTGAGTTCTCCTTCATGTTTGTGGCTCCATTGCTTTATGTAGTGCACGCCCTCCTCACCGGACTATCCATGTTCATTGCTGCCTCATTGCACTGGACAGCAGGTTTTGGTTTCTCCGCAGGATTGGTCGATATGTTGCTTTCCGGACGCAACCCATTGGCTCATCAGTGGTGGATGCTCATTATCCTAGGGCTCATCTACAGCGTGGTGTACTTTGTGGTGTTCTACTACCTCATTGGCATTTTCAAGTTGCGCACCCCAGGGCGTGAAGAAGAATCCGAGGACAATGACGCTCAAGAAACAATTACTTCCGACGCTCCTACCTCCGACATTGCCCGCCGCATTATCGCAGGATTAGGTGGAGCCGAAAACATCACCAACTTTGACCACTGTGCTACACGACTGCGTGTCACCGTGAGCGACTATCTCAAAGTCAATGAGAAAGAAATTAAAAAAGCTGGTGTCGCAGGGATTATTCGCCCATCCCAAAAGGCTGTACAAATTGTCATCGGCCCTCAAGTGCAAACAATTTACGACGAAGCACAGCGACAACTCACCACTACCACCGACCAACCCAGCAACCTTCCAGCTCTCACTCTCCTCTCGCCTTTCGACGGCACCGCCATCCCATTGAGTGAGGTAGCCGACGAAGTATTCGCCAAGGAAATCGCCGGAGTCGGTGTTGCTGTGCAACCAAGTACGCAGCAGGATTCTCTCATTGTTCATGCACCACTTGCAGGTAGAATAAGCACTATTCTCAAGACTAAGCACGCTCTTGCGATCCAAGGTGAAGAAAACCTCTCAGTCCTGATTCACTTTGGATTAGAAACAGTCAAGTTAGGCGGCGAAGGTTTTGAGTTGCTCGTCGAAAAAGGGCAAGAGGTACAAGCTG
The DNA here is from genome assembly GCF_007904105.1 of Corynebacterium sp. sy039. Taxonomy (NCBI): domain Bacteria; kingdom Bacillati; phylum Actinomycetota; class Actinomycetes; order Mycobacteriales; family Corynebacteriaceae; genus Corynebacterium; species Corynebacterium sp. sy039. The sequence goes on from NZ_CP042325.1 coordinate 1,948,892, forward strand.
GGCAACCGCTCTTGCGTGTTGATATTGCTTTGCTCCGCAAGCACAATATCGACCTGACCACACCAATTGTGATCAGTGAGAAGAAAGCTATCAACACCATTGAAGGCAACTATGGCGTAGTACACACTGGCGATCATATTGCCAAGGCGCATACGCACTCCATAGCGCGCTAATGCCTCTTACTGAATGCGATGAGTTACGTTTCTATTAGTTTCTCTTGCACGGCAGTATTGAGTTGTTTATTATTGAAGTTGAACCCTAGGGAATTGCCGTTCCCTAGAGTTAGTGAGTTGCCTCTCTAGTTAAAAAGTTCCTCCAAGAACTTAACTAGAGCAGTAACAAGTTTGATGACTCCAGTCGCTAGTTGTATTTTTTCCATTTTGCTAGCGTTGGAGTCTTTTGCTTTGTCACTGGTAACAGGCTTCTCACCATGTGGTTCCTCACCTTTAGTAGCCATGATTGGCTCCTCTCGGCTTGTGCTTTCCCCTGGCGAACAGGGGCGGGTGATTCAACCCAAGCGAGGAGTTAGCGAACCCGCCCGCCAGAGAAGGAATTAAAGATAATTCACCGCTAGTTAGTTTAGCAAAAATAATTGAGATAACTAGACCCAGAACCTCAATAGTTAGAGGTTATCGCTTAACAGCCGAATGCAACGCCACAATCCCAAAAGTGAGATTCTGCCAGCCGCATTGCTCCCAGCCATTCTCATTGATCGCCCTCGCCAACTGCTCTTGATCTGGCCAAGCACGAATAGAGTCAGCAAGATACTCATAAGATTCCGGATTAGAAGAAACAACTTTAGCCACCGCAGGCAACGCACGCATGAGATATTCTTTATATACTCTGCCAAAAACAGGCACTACCGGAGTAGAAAACTCAGCTACAGTTAATCTGCCACCAGGCTTAGTCACCCGAGCCATCTCCCGCAAACCAGCACGGTAATCATGGATATTACGCAGCCCATACGATATGGTCACAGCGTCGAAAGTATTATCGGCAAACGGCAATCGCATAGCGTCGCCCACTACTTTAGGAACATCACGTTTGTGACCCGCAGCCAACATTCCCTGCGAAAAATCACACGCGACGCACCATGCGCCTGACTTTGCCAACTCAACTGTAGAAACTGCCGTTCCCGCCGCCAAGTCAAGCACCTTTTCCCCCGGCTTAAGCGCCAATCGCTCACGAGTGCGCTTACGCCATAGACGATCCTGCCCCAAACTTAAAATAGTATTGGTGATGTCGTATTTTTCGCCCACCGTATCAAACATACGGGCAACATCATGCGGTTGTTTTTCCAGGGTTGCTTTAGCCACGGTGTCCCATTCTAGCGCCCCATACTCGCAGAGCTCAACGCCAACGCACTAGCTCACACCCAGCATCTTCTGCGCCCACTTCGACAGCGGAGCACGCTGCTCGTTCTGCATAATCACACGTTCATAATGCTTAAAGAGTTGCGCACACAATGCTTCCCAGGTGCGTTGGCTGATTCCCTCCCGAGCTTGTCGTCGGAAAGTCGCGTGTTGTGCCCCCAAGAGCTTATCGACGCTTGCCTCAAGATCTTTCTCAAAAGAAGCAACATCAAGCAAAAATCCATTCTGACCTTGGGTAATCAAATCCATAGGGCCACCTGCACGTGGCGCAATGGTAGGAACACCACTAGCTTGAGCCTCTTGAATGGTCTGGCAGAAAGTCTCAAACTCGCCAGGGTGCACAAACACATCAAAACTCGCATAGGCACGTGCTAGTTCTTCACCACCGAGGGCACCAAGGAACCGCGCATTGGGCAGTTTATTCTCCAAATCTGCCCGCTCAGGCCCATCACCAACAATGACAACCTGCAAGTCACGGCGCTTATTAAGCGCAGCTAAACGATGCACACCTTTTTCAGCAGCAAGCCTACCGACAAAACCAACAATTTTTTTCTTCCCGCTAGGATCCCATGCAGCACGCAAAGCCATACTGCGCTTATCTGGATGGAACCGCACTGAGTCCACTCCGCGTGCCCAGCGATAGATATTATTGATGCCGTGGATTTTCAGTGCGTCGATAGCGGCTGAACTAGGCGCGAGAGTGCATTGGCACATATTGTGAATAATGCGTGTCCACTCCCAACTAGCTGCTGCTAGTGGCGCTAATTTATAGCGTTGCGCAAAACCGGCAACGTCTGTTTGGTACACAGCTACTGCTGGAATGTGCTGGCGATTTGCTACGAATGCGCCCGCTGCACCCAACACAAAAGGCGATGCAAGGTGAATAACATCGGGCGCGAATTGGGCTATTGCTTCTGCAACCCTAATTCCCGGAACCCCAATAGGTAGGGAGTTGATCCGTGGCACCATAACTGTAGGAACACGAACAATACGTGCGCCTCGGTAGCTAAAAATTTCTTCCTCTAAGCTGCGACCACCAGGAGCGATAATCAATACTTCATGACCATGTTCTTGGGCGTACTCGACGATACGCAGTACGGAGTTGGTCACGCCATTGACGTTGGGTAAAAATGATTCGGCAACAATAGCTACTCGCATGGCGCCCATCATAATTATGTGCTCTGGCGCTTATGTTTCTTTTCCCTAAAACTACTCTAAAAAGATATTTACAGAAAAGTAAACAAGCATGAAGAGACTAATGCTTACGCCGACGCAGTAGCAATGCCATACACACATCAATAAGCCACCAGAGAAGTGCAAACACAATCGTACTCACTACCAAACAACTTCCAGCTGGAATAAATGATAGTGTCCAGGTTCGACCTTCTACTTTCACTAAATCTGGTTGTGTTTTGGCATATGTCACCCATACGCGCTGCCCTTGGCCTAAACCGGTGGGATAGAGCAAGCCTTTTTCCGGTAGATGATATTTCCCCTGCTCGTCCTGATATTCCACGCTCGTGCGAAACCTACCAGTATCTATAACCGTGGCAAGTCCTCTACCAGGATCTTCATTGATTACTTGATCGTTAAGGAAAGGACCTATGACCATAGTGAAACAACCCAATACCACGCAGGCATAAAGAAAAAGCAGAAGTTGGCGTAATCTATGGCGAATTCGCGGCTCGTGTTCTACTGCATACTGCCACAGGCGCTTAGGAAACTTAGGTAGCATTCCTATGCGAGGGATACGCAATGCACTGCTTTTCCTGCCATCACTCATGGTGCATAGTAACTTTCGCTGCTAATGCTTCATGCATCTGTCGACGCGTATTCCTCGATGTCACTGCTTCGATAATCCGCAGCCCTGGCACATCAGTGGCGTCGATGAGCGCCTCGATGAGCTCTTGTGTGGACGTAACCTGTTGATAATCTATCTCATAGGCAGCAGCGATATCCTCAATATGCACCCCATGTGGCGTGCCAAATGCTCGCTCGAAACCGCTGCGATACGCAGAATCTCCTACTTCCAGAGTGGAGAAAATACCGCCGCCATTATCATTAGCAACCACAATGGTTAAGTTTTCCGGGCGCGCAGAGTCGTGTGGAATGAGCAAACCACCAACATCATGTAAGAATGTCACATCGCCAAGGACAGCAACGCTGCGCGGAGCACGTATCTGATCTGGGTGTGCAGCCTGCACAGCTGTTGCCATGCCCATACTTTGCGATACGCATCCATCTATCCCGGCGGTGCCACGCGGACTAAGCGTTGGGATAGCGTCGAAAGGCAAACCGATTAAGGATGCGTCACGAATTGGGTTGGATGCGCCGAGAAAGAGCCAATCGCCAGTGGCGAGTGTGTCACCGACTGCAGCAAGCACGTGTAATCCGCTGAACTCATACGTGGGATCTTCTAAAACCTCGCGCACTGCTTGCACACCTAATTGACTTGCTGCCTCGCATATTTTCAACCATTGGGCGCTAGGCTCACCTGTAGTTGTGATCCGACTGCCCACAGCATGCGCATTGTGCGCAGGGTCGGTAATCACTTCAGTACGGCTGAGCACAAAAACCTTAATGTCAGGATCACTCATGAGCGCTAATACGTCACGGTGTAGCGTCGGATGCCCTACGACGATCACCTGCTGCGGTTTTGTCTCTACGACATAGCCTTGCCCACTTATTTGTTCGGTGGCGAAGATACCGGCTGCCAGTGGGTGAACTGGACGATAAGGTGCGGGTGCAGTTGGTTCCGCAATGGTGGGAACCTCTTGGAGCTGCTCAATCTCCCATGCTTCATCACCTGCAATCACCAGAGTATTTTGCGATAGATCAACACGTATTTCCCCATGATCTACCTGTGGGAAAACCGGGCGCGTTGTGGTGGCACGCTCTGTAATGTTCTCGCTCAATGAATGCTCGACCAAAGGGGTGTCGAAAGCAATGTTGAGATGTACTTGTGGGTGCTGGAATGTTGCAGCGATACGCTCTGTAATAGCTGCTTGCGTGGTGATGTGGCTTTGCTCGATATGTGTGTGGGGTATTCGAGCGCCAAATAATCCTTGTTGTTCGATAGTTTGGTTTGCCCCACAACCATGCAACTGTTGAGGACGATCCGCAGAGATAATTGCCAACGGGATATGCGCGTACTGTGCTTCTATGAGCGCAGGTAAGCAATTAGCTACCGCTGTTCCCGAAGTAGTGAGCACTGCGACTTGGCGTGGTCGGTGGTCTTTGTGGTGCTGTCTGCTCATGCCGAGGGCAAAAAATGCTGCGCTGCGTTCATCAATGCGCGTGTGTACTCGAATATCCGAGCGTGCCAATAAGGCGAGAGAGAGCGCAGAATTGCGTGAACCTGGGCAGATAACAATGTCAGTTAAGTGGCGGGCAAGTTCAGCAGCGATATAGCGGGCGAGTTCGGACGAAGACATCATGGCTGTTATTCTACCTCGCACTTTCATGGCCTACATAGCCTGCTTTGAGCACTTCCCATGCTTGGGCAAGTCGATCCAACCACCAATCTTTGCGCGAGCCAGATGCCGCTAATGCTGCTAGGCGCTCGGGTTCTGGAGCAAGCATGACAGTGCTGAGGTGACCGTCGATAAGCGGGCGAGCAGGGGTAATGTCTTCAACAAATAATTGTTGTGTGGCAAGACCAGCGGCGGCGGGAGGTTCTGGCAGAGCTGCCACTGCTGCTATCCCTGCATTCATGCCCACTCCGGTATCAAGAGCACTTGCGACGGTAATCGCTAACCCACGTTGGCGCATGAATGAGCCGATCTCTAGTAGGCGGCGCACGCCACCCAAGGGCGCGGCTTTGACAATGGCGACATCGGCTGCTTGTTGTTTGGCGACATGGTAGGGGTCAAGCGCGCGTCGGATGGATTCATCAGCAGCGATACGTGCTGTTATTCCTTGTGCGGCTAGTTCGCTGCGTAAGTGTTGGAGTTCTGCCACAGTGGCACAGGGTTGTTCGAGATAATCAAGCTGTCCGAGCTGCCCCAGGGCGTGCGCAGCTGCAAGTGCTTGGGCTGGCGACCACCCACCATTGGCGTCGACTCTGATTTTGAGGTGGGGGTCGTAGTCGCGTACTGCGGCGACTCTGGCACAGTCCTGGGCAAGGTTCTGCCCTGGTTCTGCTACTTTTACTTTGACAGTTTTGACCCCTGGATAGCCTGCCAATATCTCTGCAACTTCCGAGGGTTCCACTGCAGGGATTGTGGCATTGACCTCGATTTTTTCTCTTCTCGGAGCTGGTGGCGCCACATATGCCATTTCTAGTCCACTGGCAAGCCACCATGCTGCTTCGGGTGCATCGTATTCTATGAAAGGAGAAAATTCTCCCCATCCAGCTGGCCCTTCGATAAGTAGGGCTTCGCGCATTGTGATACCGCGAAAACGAACTCGCATGGGTAATGCCACTACGTGAGCACGTTGGCTGATTTCTTCTAGCGATGGTAGCTCGGGCAGATGTTCCAAAAGCATTGTTTTATCTTATAAGTTTGCGACGACGCGTCGTAAATTTTTCTTAGCTAATCGGGTATGAGCTGGCACTTCTTTGGCGCTTACGCTTGTCACGACTGGTGTATTCACCCATCCCCCTACCCCGTTTTAGTGATTGGCGCCACAATATATTAGTTTCTTTATATGCAAATTATGCAAACTCCTCTTGCGCTTACCATAATCGGACTGTGCATTATCATCAGCACAGTTGCCATATTGATGCGTGGCAAAGTACATCCCATTGTCGCTATGAGTCTTATTCCTACCTTGGGAGCACTCGTTGCCGGCTTTGGTTTTAGCGGGGTGACCGAATTTTTTAGCGCCGGTCTAGAGTCCGTTATCAATGTTTCAGTTATGTTCATTTTTGCCATTATTTACTTTGGCATTATGTCTGATGTGGGGTTATTTACTCCATTGGTTAAAACCCTCATCATTGCCACTCGCGGCAATGTTATTTTGGTTGCCCTGGGCACTGCGGCAATCGCCATTGTGGCTCATCTTGATGGCGCCGGTGCCACCACATTCCTCATCACTCTCCCCGCACTATTGCCGTTGTATCATGCCCTGCATATGAGCCGATATGTGCTTTTGGCTATTGTCTCTTTGGCAGCAGCAGTCATGAATATGATGCCGTGGGCTGGTCCACTCGGACGTGCATCCTCGGTTATTTCCCAAGACCCCATCGACCTCTGGCAGCATATTTTGCCAGTACAGCTCATGAGTATTGTGGTCGTATTTATCATTGCTTTCTTTTTGGGGCTACGAGAGTCAAAACGTATCGCCGTGTTAAGGCGCTCGCCTGAGTTTGTTGGTCGCGCAGCAGTTGATGTTCATGACCTTGCGCGTAGCTTCGAGCAAACCCAAAAAGAGGAACAAGAAAAAGAAAATGTCAGCTACAGGCGCAGCAAAGGGGTTTTCGCGGCAAATGTGATCCTGTCACTGTTGCTCTTGGGAGTGCTCATGTCTGGTATTTTGCCACCAGCAGCAGCCTTTATGATTGCTACTGCAGTAGCTCTGCTGATCAATTTCTCTGATTCAGCACAACAAGCCCAAACACTAACCCGCCATGCCCCCAGCGCATTATCAATGGCTGGTGTTATTTTGGCTGCCGCTATGTTCCTTGGGGTGTTAAAAGAATCAGGAATGTTAGAGCATATTGCATTAAGCCTGTTGGCTGTACTTCCTACGTCTTTTGGTCCGTGGATTCACGTTGCTGTTGGATTACTTGGTGTGCCGCTTGATCTACTCACCTCTACTGATGCTTACTATTTCTCCTTGTTACCTGTGGTTCAAGAAACAGTGTCTGGTTTTGGCATCTCTGGTACAGGTGCAGCATCTGCACTGATTTTGGGCAATATCATTGGCACTTTCGTCAGCCCATTTTCCCCAGCATTATGGTTGGCAATTGGTTTATCAAAAACAAACATTGGTCGCCATATCAAATTTACGTTCCCTATTGCGTGGGCTTTTGGTATCGCGGTGGTACTCATCGCGCACGTTATGGGCTTACTTGCCTAGACAGCCACTATCATTGGAATAATGACAACACCTACCCCAAGTACCGATAATCCATTCCGCGCTCATCTTTGGCAGCCTGTGGCAGGTTTTGAGCATTTCAGTGATATTAGCTATCACCGTCATCGTGGTCAGGGCCGAGAATACGGCATTGTGCGTATTGCATTTAATCGCCCCCAGGTGCGTAATGCTTTTCGTCCACATACCGTCGACGAGCTTTACCAGGCACTCGACCACGCGCGACGTAGCCCTGACATTGGCACAGTTTTGCTCACTGGCAACGGCCCAAGCAGTAAAGATGGTGGATGGGCTTTTTGCTCGGGTGGTGATCAGCGTATCCGTGGTCGTTCTGGCTACCGTTACGCTGAGGGGGAAACAGCAGATACCGTCGACGAGCAACGAACCAAAGCTGAGGGGGGTAGGCTGCATATTCTTGAGGTGCAGCGCCTGATTCGTACCATGCCTAAAGTTGTCATTGCTGTGGTCAATGGGTGGGCAGCCGGGGGTGGACACTCTCTCCATGTGGTCTGTGATATGACCATTGCGTCTCGTCAAGAGGCACGGTTCAAGCAAACCGACGCTGATGTTGGCTCTTTTGACGCTGGTTATGGCTCTGCTTATCTGGCAAAAATGGTGGGGCAAAAATTTGCGCGCGAGATTTTCTTTCTCGGCAGAACCTATGATGCTGAGACTATGCAGCGCATGGGGGCGGTGAATATCGTTGCGGATCACGCGGAATTAGAAGATGAAGCAATCCAGGTAGCCAGAGAAATCAATGGCAAGTCTCCAACGGCACAGCGTATGTTGAAGTTTGCGTTTAACCTTACCGACGACGGACTCATGGGCCAACAGGTTTTTGCTGGTGAGGCCACTCGTTTGGCTTATATGACCGATGAAGCCGTCGAAGGTAAGAATGCTTTTCTGGAAAAACGCGACCCCGATTGGTCGCCTTTCCCCTACTACTACTGATTATCTTCCGCGGTTTCTGCAGTATCTACTACATCGCCTGTGATACCCAGGTCACCGGCGATGACAACATTGCCTGGGATAACGATATTTCCATCCTCGTCGTGTTCTAAGGCAATAACTGGTAATTCATTACCGTCCTCGTCGTATCCAGGGGCAGGCTCTGCTTCATGTGCTTCGAGCTTTTCTGCGGTATCAGTTTTTTCCCATTGACGAGTAACGATGCGTTGTTCAGCGGCAGAGTCATCATTCATGCCCTTGATGAGGGAATACATCATGACAAATTGGGTGAGGAAGAATGGGAACGCCACAATAATGACAACTTCCTGCAAGGTACTAATTCCGGAGTTAGGGCTTGCAATCAGCAACGCTCCAGCTACTGCCCCAATTGCTACTGCCCATAGCACCCGGTACCACGTTGGGCTGAACTCTTCTTCCCCGGTAGCGAGCATATCATTAATCATGCCTGCGGAATCAATTGAGGTGATGAAGAACAGCACCACGATCACCAGTGCAAATACACTCATTACCGTTGTCCATGGGAAATGCTCTAGGAAACCAAAAAGCGCAAAAGGAACATTACCGTTTTCGACCACCTCAGTAGCTAACGCCCCTGGATTGTTAAGCTCAATGTCGATACCAGCACGCCCGAAAATACCAAACCAAATAACACTGAAGATAGTGGGCAAAAGCAAGACACCACCAATGTATTCGCGTACGCTGCGTCCACGAGAAATTTTTGCAACGAACATTCCTACAAAAGGCGACCAACATATTGTCCATGCCCAGTAGAACACTGTCCATTTACCCTGCCAACCAGGGTTATTATCGAAAGAATCTGCCCAGAACATGACCTCTGGGAGTTTATCGGCGTAAATACCAAAACTTTCCACACTAAAACGCAACAAGGCAAGCGTGGGACCAGTGACTACCACAAAAAGCATGAGGAGTACGGCAAAAAGGATATTGAGGTTACTTAAAAACTTAATGCCCTTATCAAGACCACTGGCCACCGAAAAACTCGCGGCAACAGTAATGACCACAATAATCAGTAGCTTTACCCAACTGATTTCTGGCACACCCCACAAATAGTTCATACCGGCATTGATCTGCAATACCCCCAGCCCCACGGACACACCAATACCAAAGGTGGTAGCGATAATAGACAAAATGTCAATCAACTTACCAGGTAGCTCATATATTTTTGCCCCAAGAACAGGCGCAAAAACACTGGAAACACGTGGTGGTAGTTTACGTTTATAAATGAAGTACCCTAATGCTAGACCAGGCAGTGCTGAAATAGCCCACATATGCAGACCAAAGTGATAGAACGTAAAACCAAACGCTTCTAGAATGGCGTTTTCGCTCATCGGAGCCGCATTTTGCTGAGGCACATTCACGGCATGGTTGAGTGGTTCTGCCACACCCCAGAACATCAGCACTGCACCGATACCACCGGCAAAGAGCATACAAAACCAGGCGATTAGGGAATGTTCTGGTTCCTCGTCGTCATCGCCAAGGCGTAGTCGTCCGAAACGAGAAACGAATACGCCAATGAGAAAAATGAAGATCAGCGATACGCCACCTATATAGAGCCATCCGACGTTGCGCAGCATCCACCCGGCAATGGTGGAGAAAAAGTTAGTGGCGGTGTCGCCAAGAAGAATCGTTGCGACGATAAAGGCAACGATAAATCCTAATGCGCCAAGAAAAATTACTGGGTCAGACTTCAAGCCGCGTTTTTTCTCTTTACTCACGGGCGAAGCTGCTAGGTGTTTACTCACGAGATAAACTTTCTGTCGCGTTATAAGAACCTTTTAAGAGTACAAAAACTATCGCGCGACGCACCTTCATTCCGGCGTGCAAAATGCATATTGCTGGGGAAATGCGAAAAACAGTTAGCCAATTGTTATCACTCAGTAACTTTTTGGCTATAAAAACTCACTCATATCACCGCATTATGTCGCCAACGCTCTACACTGATTTCTGTGCACCGATTAGAACCCCTCATAATCGACCCTTCCCCCACAGGCATCGATCACGCACTCGACGTGTTAGAGACAGCTATCGCCGGTGAGCGCAGCTTTGTCCCCTTACCGCACAATGACCGCAATCGCGCCCAATTACTACAACGCACACATCGTATTGGCGAACCCATTGACAGCGACATTGCCCTGGTCATGTCCACCTCTGGTACCACTGGCACACCTAAAGGGGCACTGCTTAGCCCCACCAATCTCGTTGCCTCTGCCGACGCCACTCATCAATTCTTAGGCGGCGCCGGCACGTGGCTGCTGGCTATGCCTGCCTATCACATCGCTGGTATGCAGGTGCTTATTCGTTCTTTAGTGGCGGGAACCAACCCAGTATCTATCGACGTAAGCACTGGTTTTCATGTCAGTGATTTCGCCTATGCCGCTGCACAATTACGCGCTGAGTCCACACGTTGCTACACTGCCTTAACTCCCCTACAGCTACTTAAAGCTATGGACACGCTACAAGGCATTGAGGCATTGCGGCTTTTCGACGCCATTCTGGTTGGTGGCGCACCTTTGCGCGCGGAGGATCGTCGGGCAGCAAAGGAATTGGGTATCACCGTGATAAGCACCTATGGCAGTTCCGAAACTGCTGGTGGGTGCGTTTATGATGGCACGCCTATTCCAGGTGCAGAACTAAAAATTGTGTCCGAACGCATCTATGTGGCAGGTCCTATGGTTGCCCGTGGTTATCGCAATAGTGACCAAGACGCAGATTCTTTTATTGACGGTTGGTATGCCAGCAATGACACAGGTTTCTTAGCGCAAGGCATATTGCAGGTGACTGGCAGGATCGACACCATCATCAATTCCGGTGGGCTAAAAATACACCCTGAGGTGCTAGAACAGCGCCTGGCAGAGGTGGCTGGTATTGAGAGTGTATGTATCGTGGGTATCCCCGACTCCAAGCTCGGGCAAGCAATTGCCGCTGCCTATACTGGCAGTGCTGCGCCCACAGATATTATCGAAGCTCTCGACGATCTGCCCCGCTGGCAATTGCCACGGCATATTCTCAAGGTGGAGCAGTTGCCTCTTATTGGGCCGGGGAAAGTGGATCGGGTGGGCGTCGAAAAGCTCATGACAAAGATGGCATAATGGCACGCATGGCTTCACCTAATTTTGAGCATTGGCTCATCGGCGCACGCCCACACACCTGGGCTAATGCTTTTGCACCTGTGATTGTCGGTTCTGCTGTTGCGGCTGCTTATGGAGGGTTTAACTGGGTACGTGCGCTACTGGCAGCTGTGGTGGCATGGGCGCTCATTATCGGGGTCAACTATGCCAATGACTATTCCGACGGCATCCGCGGCACTGATGAAGATCGCACTGGTCCTCTCAGACTCACTGCTTCTGGCGTGGTAGCTGCACAGCACGTCAAATACGCTGCTTTTTTCGCTTTTGGTGTGGCAGCTGCGGCGGGAATCATCTTGAGTGTGCTCAGTGCGTGGTGGCTCATTCTCGTGGGTGCACTATGTATTCTTGGCGCGTGGTTTTATACCGGTGGGAAAAATCCTTATGGGTATCGCGGTCTTGGTGAGGTCGCGGTTTTTGTGTTCTTTGGTCTGGTTGCAGTGCTGGGCACTGTATTCACGCAGTTAGGTCGCATTACTTGGGAAGGGGTTGCGTGTGCTGTGGGAGTAGGTGCTATTTCTGCTGGGGTGAATCTGGTGAATAATTTGCGTGATATTCCCACGGATAGCCAGGCAGGGAAAATCACCCTTGCGGTACGTTTGGGGGACGCGCGCACACGTGTGCTCTATTACGTACTGCTCAGTACGCCTTTTGTAGTCAGTTGTGTGTTGTTGCTGCGTACCTGGTGGGCTGCTTTGGGATTGTGTGCTCTTATTTTTGCAGTGTATGCTGCTCGTCCAGTAGTGGCTGGAAAAACTGGTCGTGAGCTTATTCCCGTCTTAGGGCTGACTGGGCGCACTATGTTGGTGTGGGCGTTGCTGACTGCTGTGGCATTGTGCGTAGGCTAGGTTTCTTCCTCAGTTATTTTCTGCGCCTTGAGCTGGATAAACCCTGGAATGAGGAGGGGAATCAAGTAGCATATAGCCGCACCGGCTGCCATTACTATGGTTACGTGTTGTGCTGGGAAAGCCGCGATAATGGGATATGCAAGAAGAAGCCCTAGTGGGCCGAGCATGAGGTTTGCGTCTGCGGCAAATGCAAATGCTTTACCGCGTTGCTCCGCGGGGAAATGAGAAGCCACCCATGCATTAAATACTGGTTGTGCCAGTGCGTTTGTCACGCGCCCAAGAGACATAAACACTAAGGCAAACCAGATCAGTGGGTGGAACATGGCAAAAATATAGGACACAGCCATGAGCACTTGGGAACCGGCTAGGAAGAACCCAGGGATAGGAATGTTTTTTACCAAACGAGTGATGATATTGCCCAGGAGTAGTAGCCAACTTGGTAGTGCCGCCCATAGACCTAAAACCGCGGGGCTAAACGTATCGACCATGACGATGGGTGCTGATGTGCTCACGATTTGCAGTGGCACTGCTGCGATAATGCCAACAAGAACATAAGCAGATAACCAGCGTACTTGCGCAATCACTGCCCATGATTGTTGAAAAGACCGGTCGATTCTCAACGCATTGCCCAACAGCGTTCGCATAGATTCGCCATGGTCGTGCACCCCGTGGAGTTCTTGGTGTTTACGATCGACGTAAGCCCAAAAGAGCGCACTGCATAGGAATGTGACTACGTCGATTGCGAAACCACATCTGTAACTGTGCTGTGTCACGATAACGCCGCCTAAACCACCGCCGAGCGCTAAGCCAATTCTGCTGAGCATAGCGTTGGTGGCAAAGACTTGAGAGCGTTGGGCTACGTCGTTGGTTAATTGTGCCCAAATTGCAGAGACGGCAGGTCGATACAGACAAGCCATGATGCCGTTGATAAAGAATGCAGTGCAGATAAGGATGTAATTGTGGCCGAAGGCTAATGCTGCGGTGGCGATCATTCGGCATAGTTCGCTCACCCATGCGATTCGGGGGCGGGCAATGCGGTCTACGAGGGGAGCAAGGAAAGCAACGGATAGGGATAGTCCCAGAGAGAGGAAGAATAAGGGCAGGACGATTCCATGTTGTGATGTCACATCTAGCAGGTAGAACACCAGAATGGCGCCGGTGAGTCCATTGCCAAAATTGGTGAGCATGGCATTGGCGCGGATGTGTAGCCACAATCTGGGGTTAGTGGGCATGGTGTTATTCTTTCTCGTGATGTCCTTGCGAGTGTCTCGACATAACACCAGTATTCTATCAATTGATAGAAACTGTGGGTGGGAGCAGCGCCACAGCCCATCATCAAAAATTAGCGCTTAGCTAATTCTTCTTTCACCCACTGCTTATAGGCCTTATGCTGCGTATGCCACTGTTCCAGTGCCCCAGTGGCCTGCACCCGCAATCCCTTGAACACAAAAACAGATAGGGGCAACGCCACAATGAGCGCTAATGTTGCCGAAATCAGAATCGGAACAGGCGCACCAATTGCCAAAGCCAATGCCTGAATAACAATTGTAAGAAGTAAAAACAGACCTAGGCGTGCCAAACCGTAGAGCATAATACTGCGGCGTGCTTTTGCTGCCGCGGTGGGGTCTTTGTGCGGCGGTGCGGAAGTTTTTGCCCCAGCCGCAGAATCAGCCGCAATATCAGAGCTGATGGGGCTGGCAGAAGTTTCTTCAGGGGTATTATGCTGCTTAGTCATCTTCTCCAGCTTAGCAATATCGTGATTATTCCATACAACCGCATAAAAGGTAGGCTGGAACTAATTTATTTGGGTCTTGGTGAAAGGATAACAATACACAATGGGAAGACTATTGCTCCTGCTCCTCATTGTCGCCGCGCTGGTATTGGTGTGGCGTGCTTTTGGTCCACACTCTTGGAAACGCAATCAGCAGCCTCGTACCCCAGAGATAAAAGGGCCCGACGACGATGAGAACTTCCTCTGGGAAATTGAGAAGAATCGCTTTAAGGAGCGTCGGGCGCGGGAAGAAGCCCAGCGCCAAGAGCAAGAACGGCAGCGCAGGCTCAACAAACCTGGGGATACTGACCCAGAGACTTCCCCAGAACGCTAGTCTGGGGGCATAATCGCGCTTAGTTGACCCCAGCGTAGGAATGTAGCCCAGAAACCACCATGTTAATGAAGAAAAGGTTGAAGATCATCGTCGCAAGGGCAAGAATGTTGATCCATGCTGAGCGCGAATCACGCCATCCTGCGGTCGCTCGTGCGTGCAAATACGCAGCGTAAAGAATCCAGGTAATAAAGGCGACAGTCTCTTTGGGATCCCAACCCCAGGGGCGACCCCACGCTGACTCTGCCCATATCGCCCCAAGGATAATTCCTAAACCAAATACCGGAACAGTGATGATGGCAGTTCGGTAGGCAATGGCATCGAGCATTTTTGCGCTAGGTAGTGGCTTTGCCAACGCACCAAAGAAATTATTGCTTTCTTCCCCAGCAGGTTGCGCCATACGAATCAAATACAATAGCGACGCAACTCCAGAGATTAACCCGATAGAAGCACCGGTAGATACGGTTGATACGTGGATCGGGAACCATACTGACTGCAATTGTGGGATCAGCGGCGCAGAATCCGTGTAGAGTTTTGTTCCGCCGAAAAAGAGCAACGCTAAAATCGGCACCAATACCCAAGACCACATGATCCTTAGTTCTTTGCGCTGAAGATATAACGCAGCGCCTACCATGCAGAACAGGGAAATGACCAGGATGTACTCATAAAGGTTGCCGAAGGGAAAGCGGGAGGCGGATAGTCCGCGGGTAATCACAGCAACTGCGTGCACGATAATGCCCAGCCACACAATAGTTTGGGTCATGCCTGCTGCTTTTTCCGCAGCTTTCTCTTTCTTGGCAACTGCGTCGGAAGAAGCTACTGGCACGGCAGTTTTTTCTTCAGTATCTTGAGCGCTGCCGCCAGCAAGAACTGGTGTTTTAGCCGCCAAAAATTTTTGCTCCCGACGCATATCCACAAGCGCTTTACTGCGCACATAGTAAAGAATGGACAGCACTAACCCGATGAAATAAATAACAAAGGCAGAGACATACGCCGAGTCAGATAGTGACGCCAAAGTGGTGTTGATATTCATAGCCGCACAATGCTCTTTTCAGCTCATTTTTTATCAAGACGAATAGTAAAAATACCTATAGCCACATTACTCTTGGGAAGAAAACTAGCCAAGGTCAATCTTGTTCTTCATAGTCAATTCCCAGGATAGTGCAATGAATCCTGTGGTATTCCTCACCCCAACCAGCACGATCAGTACGCGCCAAACCAGCGGTTTCCACATAGGTGGCGTGCTCCCCCAATGGGGTAATGCGCACCCAGATTCTTCTCCGCTTGATCATCAATGACCCAACCAAGGACACTAAGGACACCAATGTCCAGGCAAGAATCCAGCCTTGGGCAGGGTTGTGCGAAATTTGGTAGTTGGCGAACTCCTCCGCGCCGTCGAAGGTGACAATGGTGCCATCATCCAAAGTCACCGACTGGCCTTTAGTGAGGTTCACTCGCTCCAAACGCTGCAACTGACCAGAGTGAATCAAGCTATTATCCAGGGTGAACAGCCCCTGCCCAACGCCAGTATCCAAACCATTATCGCCTCGGTAAATATCAATGGCCACTGCGGGGTCGGTCATTGTCGGATAGCGGGAGCTGAGCAATTCATTATTTTCACCCGACCATTGGGCGGTCGGTGCGAATAGTCCTTGGATTGCTAATTGCTGTTGGCGACGCTGATAAAGATCCGGGTACAGTCCCGCTGGCGGGTCAAAGCGCATAGCTCCTGAGGACAAGAAATAGGTCAAATCATCAGGGCGCCACTGCACGGTTTGGGTGCGCTTTTGTCCATTAGGCCAGGTGATAGTGAAGGTCGGTGCAAAACCATGACCCTGGAGATATACGCGGTCACCAGCAATACGCAATGGGTGATTGACTCGCAGATTAAACTCTTTCCACGTTGCAGAATCAGTGTTAATCTCATCACCTTGGGCATAACTAATCCGCGAGCTATACATCTTTGCTTGCCCATTGGGCAGATAGTCTGCCTTAAAGTCATGCACCTCAAAACAAAACGGGCTTAACCCTGTTCCGTCAAAGGTAGGCCCTGCCTTAAACGAGTCATAATTAGCCGTGGCAGTATTACAAAACTGCGTGTTCATCTTGTCTTTTTCAGAGGCAACCACAATCACTTGCCCCTCATAGCTATAGAGCTTGCCGACGGCAATCGCAATGAGCATTCCCACAATGCCTAAGTGGAAACACAAATTAAAAAACTCCCGCAAATAACCACGTTCAGCAGCAAAGGAACGAACACCAGCACGATCTTCTTGTGGGCTATAAGCCGCCAAGTGCCAGCGTCGAAAAGCGCGGCGAATATCTGCTTCTACCTGCTCCTGTGATTTTTCCACACTGCCAGCTTCGTGCAGCGGCAAGCGTTCAAGATTCTTAGGCGCACGCACTGGCGGCATTTTCATTGCTTTGTAGTGGTCAATGGTGCGCGGAATGATACAGCCAATCAAAGATACAAAGAGGAGAAAGAAAATGGCAAGGAACCACGAAGAATTGAATACGTCGAATAGTTGCAGCTTGTCATAGATTTTTGCCACATTGCCATTATTTTCAATGTACTCAGTGACTTTTCCTTCATTGAGCGAACGCTGTGGCAATAAAGCACCAGGAATGGCACCTAGTGAGAGCAAAAAAAGCAGTACCAAAGCTGTGCGCATCGAGGTAAGCCAATGCCACGCTTTTTTGATCGCTTTAATTATTGCACTCATCATAGTTTTCACGCTGACCAATCTTCTAAATTAATGGCACACCAAAATCGACAATAAGCTCAATAAGCTGGCGCACCCACGTAATAAATATATCCCACGCACCGGTGAGCAATGCCACGCCCACCACAATCAACAACACCCCACCTATGCGCTGGATAGTGCGACTATGGCGCGCCAAAAAACCTACCGCACCCATCGCTTTTGCTGACCCTAATGCCACCAATAAAAAGGGAATTCCCAATCCAAGACAATATCCCAGCATAAGCACCACGCCACGCGCCGCAGTCATACCCTGAGTACCAGCAGAAATAGAAACAATTGCTGCCAATGTTGGCCCTAAACACGGCGTCCACCCCAAAGCGAACACGCCACCTAGTAATAGCGCGCCTAAGCGCGTCGACCAGCGTCGAGGCGCAATACGATGTTCACCCTGCAGAAAAGGAATAGCTCCCATGAAAACCAAGCCCATGAGGATGGTCACCACTCCACCAATGCGCATGAGTAGCTGAGAGTTCAGTGCAAGCACACTGATTGCCCCAAAAACAGAAACTGTAGCAAGCACAAAAATAATGCTGAACCCTGCAATGAATAATGCCGCTGCCCCAGCTACTCGCCACCGCGCAGCACGAGCAACAGTGGGCTGATCCTTGCTGTAGTCAACTTCTGCTCCCACGATTCCAGCCAGATAAGAAATATAGCCCGGCACCAGCGGAACGACGCAGGGGCTAGCAAAAGAAACCAATCCAGCAGCTGCCGCAGCTAACACACCTAAGGCAAGTGGTCCGGTGGCTACTAGGTCGGCAAAATGCTGCCCAATACTTGCCCCGCTCATGCTTCAACCAAGGGTTTGACCACGTCTAACACATCTTTAGCAGTAATTTCGCGCAGGAATACTGCCGCTGGGCGGTGTTGTTTATCAAGGATAATGGTGGTAGGAACCACAGATGCCGGAACACCACCGAGCTGAGCTGCTGTCTTGAAAGGTGGGTCATAGATACTCGGGTAGCTCAAACCATTATTCTGCACAAAATCTCGAGAGGTTTCTGGGTCAAAGTCACGCACATTAATTCCTAGGACTGTGCCATTATGCTTTGCCAAAAACTCTTGCACTTCTTGGAGATCATCAGACTCACTACGACATGGCGCACACCATTGCCCCCACGCGTTCAGCACCACTACCTGACCAGCGAAATCGCTGAGTTTGATCGTAGTATTTTCGTCCATAAGCGCAGGTCCAGAGAAATCTGCAATAGGGCTGCGCTCATCTTCAGGATAGAAAATCTCTTGCTTGCCGTCGGGAGAATAAAACTCAAAAGTACCACCAATTGCCACAGCGTCTTTACCTGCGGTGTTGTCATCACTACAGGCAACAATCCCGCCTAGGGCAGCAACACATAATAATTGGGCACATACTTTTGTTAACTGTTTATGCAAACTACGCATTTAGATCTCCCGAGCCGGTTCTGAATAGATACACTCGACGAGCTCCCGGTCATGGAACACCAAAGAACTCACACTAGCAAGTTCACAGCGACGCGCAGCAGGATTATGCGCCAACTTTTTCCCTTGCGCATAACGCTGCACACACACAATAGGTAACTGATGGCTCACAAGAATTGCCTCGTGACCTTCGGCTTCACGCCTAGCAGACTCGATTGCGGTAAGCATACGAGTCAAAATATCCTCATAATGCTCACCCCAACTAGGCAACATAGGGTTATGCATAAGCGGCCAATGCACTGGATTCCACAGTTGAGAACGCAGACTCTTAACCCGCAACCCCTCATAGCGATTACCAGCCTCTAAGAGCAGCTCGTCTATGCTATTGTCCAAACCTGTCACCTGAGCGATAGGCGCTGCGGTTTCCTGCGCGCGCTCCAAGGGCGAGCTACGTAATATCGCAACATCATGCCCAGCAAAAGCGGCAGCAGTTGCCGCTGCCATTGATTCACCCCGTGCTGATAAATGGTAATCAGGCAAGCGCCCATAAAGAATACGCTCCGGATTATGTACTTCGCCATGCCGCACAAGGTGGACAATCGTCGTAGAACTCATAGTGCCTTTCTACCAGATGAGGTCAATAATTATTTCTACTCTACTCAATAATTATGCAAGAATTATGCACGTTCACGCAGCCTGCTCTACGCTGCCTATGGCTTGTTACGCCGGCTGTGCTGCCGCTGCCGCAGGTGCTGCCTGAGCAAGTGCTTTTTCGATACGCTCAAAATCATTGTCACCGAGCGCAGAGGACACAAACCACGTCTCGAATACACTCGGTGGCGCATACACCCCGTTGTCTAGGAGCGCATGGAAAAACGGAGCATAACGGAATGTCTCCGCCGCTTTCATCTGCGCAAAGTTATGCCCCTCGCCTTCAGCGAAACGAATAGAGAAAAATGTTGCGGCACGCTGGATATGATGTGCCACCCCTGCTTTGCTTAACGCCGTACTCGCCAAATCTGCGACCTTATCAGCATTGGCTCGGATCACATCATAGACCTCTGGTGTAGCCAATTCCAGGGACTTCTTCCCCGCCGCCATCGCCACAGGATTACCAGACAAAGTACCAGCCTGATATACCGGCCCTACTGGCGCTAGATATTCCATAATCTCCCGACGCCCACCAAAAGCCGCAGCAGGCAATCCACCAGACACAACCTTGCCAAAGGTGGTTAAGTCACCAGCAACATGATCAACACCAAACCAACCTTGATAGGAAGTGCGGAACCCGGTCATTACCTCGTCGAGAATCAACAAGGCACCATGAGCATGGGCGATTTCTTTGAGCTTGGCATTAAAATCATGCTGCGGTGCCACAGTACCCATATTGCCAGCGGCAGCCTCAGTAATAATGCACGCAATACTATCTGGATACGTAGCAAAGGCCTGCTCTACCCCTGCAAGATCGTTATAATCCACCACAATAGTATCGCCTGCCTGAGCACCAGTTACACCAGGTGAATCCGGCAAAGCAAAAGTCGCAACCCCGGAACCAGCTGACGCAAGCAACGCATCCACATGGCCGTGATAGCAACCAGCAAACTTAATTATTTTTGACCTGCCAGTATAGCCACGCGCCAACCGCACCGCCGACATAGTAGCCTCAGTGCCAGAGTTCACCATGCGGACTTCTTCCACGCTGGTTCGATTCACAATCAACTGAGCTAACTCCACCTCAGACTCAGTAGGAGCACCAAAACTCAACCCTTGAGCTGCTGCTTTAGCCACAGCCTCCACAATCTCTGGGTGTGCATGCCCAAGCAGCATAGGACCCCACGAACACATTAAATCTACATATTCATTGCCATCGACGTCATACAAAGTGGCACCGCGTGCAGATTTAATAAACCGCGTTTGCCCACCGACAGAACCAAAAGCACGCACTGGGGAATTCACTCCACCGGGGATAAGGTTTTGGGCGGCGTCGAAAAGCTCGCGGGAACGAGAAATATGTGCAGTCATGACTCCATTGTAAGGCAGAGGCGCGACATATAGTTTACGGCAACTATTGGGCAGCACTGTCTTTCTTTGGTTTTGCAAAGATACCGCTCACGATACCACCGATGAGAAAGAAAACGGCGGCCACTGCTACAACCACGATGATGAGCATAGGAATGTGGGCAATGCCAAAGGTCAACTCAGTATTTCCTGCAGCATTCTCCTTGGCATGGGCATACACCATCCCCCACAAACCTGAGCGATAAAACTCTTTATCGTTGGTACTGAAAATGAGGTAAAGGATTGTGCCTATCGCACTCGCCACCACAACAAGGAACGATAGCATTACTGATAATGAGAGACGTTTAATCATGATCAGACTCCTAATGTAATCGGGAATGGTCACGCAGTAGTGTGATTCCCCATGCTGCTACCACTACCACAACTACCCCAAAGACTACGCCATAACCCCATGTGTTAAGAGAAAATAGTGACGTTACCAGTGATGTCATCAGAACAACACTCATGAGGATTCCTAATCCTACCAATGCAGAAATTGGATTATCGTGCGCAGCTGGAACCAATATACCTGCTGTTGTTGTCAGCGGTATGCTGCTGACACATCCAAGGCATATCACCACGGTATGCAGCCCAAAATTACCGCTCAGAAATGAGCCTAAAATGAATAACAACGCAATGGGAATACACAGCCATACCAGGGCTTTTACCAGATAACAATACTCCCGTGCAGGGGAAATTACTCTGCTATACATTTTCCGCAACGGGCGCACTGTGGAATAAGAATAAATCCCCATGCACGCAATCAATTCTAATGAACACTCAGGTGGCAACATTCTGCTTTTAAGAATTGCCACATAGCCAAGCACGCTGAATAATACCGCAATCCAGGTTTCCTTTGAGCGAATAATGCTCATCATTATGGCTATCTCAACGCTCCTGGCTACTGATGTTTGCTGCGCAACAAGACCAGCGAAAGAAACACCAGGATAATGCGCCTTAAGATACATTCGAGTGCTTATTCCTAGCGGAGAATGTGTTACCACGGCAAAAGTTATACACACAGCAAAGGCGACAAAGAACACCAAGGTGCTTACTACCATGCCATTATGTACCAAAATTCTTGTTAAAACATTAGACCATCGCCAATAGTTTTCCCCTTTGCTAAAGGCAGTGGTGAGCGTCGATAAGCCATACGTAATATCAGCGCTAATCACTAACGCTGCCCCTACCGTTAGAATCAGAGCCACGTGGCTGCTTATTGCCTGCAATCTAAGAACGCGTGCGCCTTTCTCCAACAGGTTATATGCAATGATCAGGGCAAGGAGCAATAGGATAAATGGGTACACTATGCTCGTGAGGCTCTCGGATAGGGAACTGAAACCACACGCTAATGTCAATGAGATAAGGGACGGAAGCAAGAAGAATGTTGCGCACAATGTAGCTATTGTAAGCTCCATCAGAAAAAGAGCCATCCTGCGCTGAAAATCAGTAATAGGCATGAAAGTCGTGAGTTTCATCAAGCTACCAGTACGCATGAGCAGTAGCTTTGCGACGAGAAACCCAATAGTTGCCCACAATGGAATAACTAAATTAGAAAGCCCAAGGACAAGCCTAATCGACGACTCATTGATCCCAATTTTTTGATAAAAGAGAAAAGAAATTATCGACGATGAAAACACAATAACCACAAGGGCTACCAGCAACATGACACGCGCCCATTTCTCTTTGAGCACCCCTACCGACAATAGCTGCCGAACTTGGTGCTTAAATAAGAAAAGATAGAGCGTAACCACCATGCTGCTGCGTGCTCTTATGCCACCCATAGTTCTCTCATTTCCCTTTTCTACCGACTTACTCATTCAGAAAACGATCGACTATGGCGCTTGCAGTACCATACTCTTTTTCTAGCTCGGCACGCGCTGCATCATAAACAACTGCGCCATCTTGTATGCACATGACTCGGGTGGCGAGTCTATCCAATAATTGCGGATCATGCGATACCACCATCACCAGATTTTCCCTGCTCAAAGACGCAAGATCCTCACCCGCCCTGAGCATAGAGCGGCGATCAATTCCATTAAGCGTTTCATCGAGCATGGTAAAAGGAAGACGCAACATCAACGCCGTAATAAGCTGTATCTTCTTTTTCATTCCATGCGAGTATTCCTCGATAAGTTTGGTTTCCCACTCTGCCATGTCATAGCGCGTGAGATACTGAGCAAAAACATCAGCCGCAAAAGGTTTTTTGTATAGCTTCAGATACAGCGCAACTAATTCACGACCAGTCAGATATTCTGGAAGATCCTCATTGCCCGACAAATAAAGAAGATTCGATTTAGCAGATAACGTAGTAGTGCTTTGTTCATTCCATGTCACACCACCCGCGGCAGGCTTTAATAGTCCGGCACATAGTTTCAGCAATGTGGACTTTCCCGAGCCGTTCTCCCCGAACATACCAATGAGTTCACCACGTCCAGCTTGGAAATGAACTCCCACTACAGCTGAGGAATGTCCTGGATAACTGTACTCTACGTGGTTTACTCTCAACATTTCTGCCTGCACTTATGATGAGGGAATGATACTTGATACTGGACGACAGTAGTATCAGTTAAACACAGCAGCTCACACGCGGCAATAGTTATGAGTCGGTAGTGACAATAGTTAGATGAGGCGAGTAAGAGAAAAGTCCTAGCACTGGTTGGTGCCAGGACTTTTAGATTTCTCAGGAACAGGATTACGCTACGCGTAGATGTCCGCCAGTAGTAACTTTAGGACGGTCTTTCTTCGCTACAGTCTTAGCCTGCTTAGCGACGTTATCCTTTACACTTTCAGCGATAACAGTCTTAGGTGCAGGCTTGGATTCTGGTTTAGAATCGGCAGGTTTATCCTGCTCAGGCTGTTCAAGATTGCCCTCAGGCTCTACAACGGTGGTAACAACCTCACCCTGCTCAACCTCTGTGTCTGTGTCAGGAAGAGTTGGTGGAACAACAGGCTTAACTGGTTCCTCACGTTCTTCAGGACGCTCAGCTGGCTTCACAGGTTTCTCCTGCTCAGGCTCCTCAGAAGGAGTAGGCTCCTCACTTGGAGTTGGCTCCTCTGTTTCCTTAGAAGGCTTAGCAAGCTCAACTTCCTCTTCGTCAGAAGGCGTAGGTTCTTCAGATTCCTGTGGCTCGTCAGAAGGCGTTGGTTCCTCAGACTCTACAGGCTCCTCACTAGGTGGAACCTCAGATTCCTCGTCAGGACAAAGAGTAATATGCTGGAATCCCTGATCACAGTTATCCTCAGCTCCAAGCAACGGACCATAAAAATTCACCACAGGATTCTGGTGAAGATTAAACGTCAACACGTACTTCTCATACTTAGGACCAGCAGCCTCAATATCATTGCTAATCGTGTCAAAACGATCAGTGTTACGAGTAACTGCACAGGTTCCCACACTCGTCAAACCATGGCGAGTACCCTGCTCAGCATACAACGCAGCAATCTTCTCATTCTCTAGGGCGATTTCTTTATTGCGTTGGACAATTTCTGCTTTACGAGCTGAAGATGCAGACTCATCCTCCGGAATCATTGGAATAGACACAGGAGGTAATTCACCCGTACGACCCCACGGGTAATCTTTCAGACTCTGACACCCCTCCTCAGCGCTACCAGGTCCACCGCCCTCAGAAGAACACTTCCACAACATATTATCCGCACGAATCGGAATGTAGGTATCCTCACCGACTGCTTCAACAGTACCGGTGACCTCAAAAGTATAAACACCTGCCGCAACCAGACCGATCTCATAGATATCCCACTCAGGCTGATACGCAAAAGACGAATAATCCATACCAGCTATCTGGAGAAAATAGTCCTTCTCCTTCTTATAAGCATTCTTGTAGAAAGGACTTACCTTATAGCGTTCTTCATTTGCTGTATCAGTATCGTCGTAGCGATATGGATAATCTTCAACATTAGTGACATCTTTGATAGGAACATCAAAATCTACTTGCTGAGCAGGAACAAACGAACCATAACCGTAATCATCTGATCTGGTTGTTTCGATAATGTTTCCATCCAAATCTTTCCACGCATATACGTTAGCGCTATCAGTAGATACCTGCTCTGTTGGCATATGCGTCATCTTGATAGACACATCTTTGACCGTGGATGGAATAGCTATCTGCGCACCACGAGAGGTTTGGATGTGATTCTCAGAAGTTAATAATTTCGATAACTGTACCTGCCACGTGACCTGTGTTTCATCCCCCACTTGTTTCACACAGGTAGAACCCGTGTCACAGTTCACACCACCCCAATAACCATGGACATTATCAGCGCCAGCGGCTAATACTGAGGGGGGGGGGCTAGAAAACCCGCACCAAGCATACTTACGGCAGCAACCGCCGCAGCACGCTTAGCAAAACGTTGTAAAAACATATTTCCTCTATTCTCCTAGGAAAAAGAACAAAACACTTTCTAGATTCCCTCAAAACAAAGCTGAGAAAAACCTAAAAGCACACTCATCATAACCCAAGACATAAAGAAAGTCCTAGCACCATCGGCGCTAGGACTATTGTGCAAAATAAAATTACACTACGCGCAAGTGACCACCCGTAGTAACTTTAGGACGATCTTTCTTCGCTACAGTCTTAGCCTGCTTAGCAACGTTATCCTTCACACTTTCAGAGATAACGGTTTTAGACTCAGGCTTAGAGTCAATCTTGGACTCGGTTTTAGCCTTAGGCTCAGCGGGTTTATCCTGTTCAGACTGCACAGGCTTGCCGGTAATCTCAACAGATTTGTCCTCAGGCTCCACCACAGTAGTGATAACCTCAGCGTCAGGCAACGTTGGCGGAACCATAGGAACCTTAGGCTCCTCACGCTCTTCAGGACGCTCACCAGGCTTCACAGGCTTAACCTGTTCAGGTTCATCAGAAGGTGTAGACTCCTGAGTTTCCTCACGTGGTGTTGGTGCCTCAGACTCCACAGGCTCATCGCTAGAGGTTGGTGCCTCAGAATCAGTTGGTTCCTCTGTTTCTTTAGAAGGCTTAGTAGGCTCAACCTCCTCTTCCTCAGAAGGAGTAGGTTCTTCAGATTCCTGTGGCTCATCAGAAGGAGTAGGTTCCTTAGACTCTACAGGCTCTTCACTAGGTGGAACCTCAGTCTCCTCATCAGGACAAAGAGTAATATGCTGGAACCCCTGGTCACAATTATCCTCTCTACCACGCAACGAACCAAAATAACTCATTCCAGGATTCAACCTAAGATTAAACGTACGCGCATACGCACCATACTTACCCTCAGCAGCGGCCTCAATATCAGTACTAATCGTGTCAAACCGACTTGTATTACGGGTTACTGCACAGGTTCCCACACCAGTCAAACCATGAACAGTACCCTGGTCCTCATACACT
The DNA here is from genome assembly GCF_007904105.1 of Corynebacterium sp. sy039. Taxonomy (NCBI): domain Bacteria; kingdom Bacillati; phylum Actinomycetota; class Actinomycetes; order Mycobacteriales; family Corynebacteriaceae; genus Corynebacterium; species Corynebacterium sp. sy039. The sequence continues at coordinate 1,974,950 of NZ_CP042325.1, forward strand.
GCAGCAATCTTCTTGCGTACGTCGTCGGATTGTTCTTTCGTCATCACAGGAGGCAATTCATCCGTCAAAGCCCATGACCATGTATCATTCATCTTCAAGGAAGTACAATTTTCCTTGCGATCTTTAAGTTCATAGTCATCGTTCACGGGGCTACATCGGTTTATCATGTTTTCTGCGCGAATCGGAACATACGTATCTTCACTAACCGACTCAACTGTACCGGTCACCTCGAAAGTAAAAATACCGGACTGATTCAACTTAACCTGATAAAAATCCCAATTAGGTTGCTCTGGGAGAGCAGACTTCTTTACCCCATACTGGTAGTACACCTCAGACATATCCACACGAGTATCCTTCGGAGCAGGGGCTCCCTCTGGAATAGCATCAGGATCATCATACTCAAGGCTCAGATCATCTTTTTCATCTGGTTTAATCGGATTTTTCACAAAGGAAGATACTGCATAAGTACCACTATCAGTAACATCATCTATCGAATCAACAATAGGAACCTGATAATCTACCTCTTTATCTGGCCAAATACTGTCAGGATCATCACTAGATAAATTTAGTCCATCATCACTGACTGGCATATGAGTGAGCTTAATAGACACATCTTTCACCGTGGATGGAATCATAATCTGTGCATGATGAGACACATATCCAGACATTAGACCATGATCATCTGGTATCGCCAATGGCGATACCTGCACCTGCCACGTCACTTGTGCATCATCACCTATTTGCTTCACACAAGTAGAACCCGTATCACAGTTCACACCACCATACGAACCACGTGGTCCACCGTCCATGGCTAATACCAAGGGGGGGGGGGCTAGAAAACTCACACCAAGCATACCAACGGCAGCAACCGCCGCAGCACGCTTAGCAAAACGATTTAACAACATTATTTCTCTCCTAGGAAAAAGAACAAAAAGCACTTTCCAGATTCCCTTCAACCACACAAAGCTGAGAAAAACCTAAAAGCCCCCTCATCATAACCCAGGACATAAAGAAAATCCTAGCACCATTGGTGCCAGGACTCTTGCATGAAACAAATCATTACGCAGCGCGCAGATGTCCACCAGTAGTAACTTTAGGACGGTCTTTCTTCGCCTGCTTAGCGACATTATCCTTTACGCTTTCAGAGATAACAGTCTTAGACTTCTCACGCTCCTCATCAGGACACAACATCCTCATCAGAACACAAAGTAATATGCTGGAACCCCTGGTCACAATTATCTTCACTACCAAGCAGTGCACCATAATAATTCACTGCAGGGTTCAAGTGAATATTAAACGTCTTCGCATATTTCTGATAACGATCACCAACAGGCGACTCAATATCACTACCAATCGTATCGAAACGACCAATATCCGCCGTCGCCGCACAGGTTCCCACACCAGTTAAACCATGCTTCGTACCCTGCTCAGCATACAAATCAACAATTGCTTTACGAGTTTCTGCAGACTGCTCAGCAGTTGTCACAGGAGGCAATTCACCAGTACGCGCCCAATCGTACTCTTTCAGAGATAAACAACCTTCCTCGGCGCTACCAGGTCCACCACCTTCTCGAGCACACTTCCACAACATATTCTCAGCCCGAATCGGCACATAGGTATCCTCACCAACAGCCTCAACAGTACCGGTGACCTCAAAAGTAAATGAGCCCGGCGCATTCAAGCCGATTTGGTAGAAATCCCACTCAGGCTGCTCCTCAAAGCTAGAAGGTTCAACACCATATAGAGCCCCTTCATCATCAGCTAAAGAACCATGAGGATTCTTCACAAACGACGACACCTTATACGTGTCATTGTCAGTAAGTTCCTCCACTGAATCAACAATCGGAACCTGATAATCCACCATCTTCGCAGGCACAAGACTCTCTTCTAAATCTGCGCCTTCAATCGGCATATGAGTGAGTTTGATGGATACATCTTTCACAGTGGATGGGATCATAATCTGGGCACCACGAGTAGTTTGGATGTGATCCTCAGACATCACCAAAGGTGACAATTGGACCTGCCAGGTGACCTGTGTTTCATCACCTACTTCTTTCACACAACTAGAGCCAGTGTCACAGTTCGCACCACCCCAAAAACCGTGGACAGTATCAGTAAAAACGTTACTAGAGTAAGTTCTACCGCCCGTAGCTGATACCGAGGAGGGAGATAGAAAACCCACACCAAGCACACCAACGGCAACCGCAGCCGCAGCACGCTGAGCAAAACGATTCAATACCATTATTTCTCTTTTCTCTTCTAGGGAAAATAATCAACTCTTACACACAGGCAAGGAAGTAACTTTAAGCTGAGATAAACCTAAAATCTTTCTTATCTTATCCTAAGACGCGAAGAAAGTCCTAGCACCATCGGTGCCAGGACTCTTGCATGAAACAAATCATTACGCTACGCGCAGATGTCCGCCAGTAGTAACTTTAGGACGGTCTTTCTTCGCAACAGTCTTAGCCTGCTTAGCGACGTTATCCTTCACACTTTCAGAGATAACAGTCTTAGGCTCTGGCTTAGATTCTGGCTTAAGCTCAGCAGGTTCTTCCTTATCCTCAGGTTCTACCACTGTGGTAACAACCTCAGAATCAGTGTCTGTGTCAGGGAAAGTTGGTGGAACAACAGGAATCTTAGGCTCCTCACGCTCCTCAGGACACTCAGTCGGCTTCACAGGTTTCTCCTGCTCAGGCTCCTCAGAAGGAGTAGGTTCCTGAGTTTCCTCACTTGGAGTTGGTTCCTCAGACTCCTGTGGTTCTTCAGTTTCCTTGGAAGGCTTAGCAGGCTCAACCTCCTCTTCGTCGGAAGGCGTTGGTTCCTCAGACTCTACAGGCTCCTCACTAGGTGGAACCTCAGTCTCCTCATCAGGACACAACGTAATGTGCTGGAAGCCCTGATCACAGTTATCTTCGCCACCATTGAGTGCACCATAATAATTCACTGCAGGGTTCAAGTGAAGATTAAACGTCTGCGCGTACTTACCATACTTGTCACCAGCAGTTTCAATATCTTTACCAATCGTGTCGAAACGACCAGTATTACGAGTAACCGCACACGAACCCACGCTCGTCAAACCATGCACCGTGCCCTGATCAGCATACAGATTAGCAATACGCTCATTTTCTAAAGCGTTTTCTTTATTACGCTGCTCGATTTCTACTTTACGAGCTGAAGATGCAGATTCATCCTCAGGGATCATTGGGATAGACACAGGAGGTAGTTCATCAGTACGACCCCACGCATAATCTTTCAGACTCTGGCAACCCTCTTCAGCGCTACCAGGTCCACCTTTCTCAGAAGAACACTTCCACAACATGTTCTCAGCGCGAATAGGAATGTAGGTATCCTCACCGACTGCTTCCACAGTACCGGTGACCTCAAAGGTATAAACACCATGTATGTTTAAGCCGATTTGGTAGAAGTCCCAATCAGGCTGATACTCAAAGCTAGAAGGCTGAACACCATATATACCCGTTTTATCATCAGCTAAAGAACCATCAGGATTCTTCACAAACGACGACAATCCATACGTGTCATTATCTGCTAGTTCCTCCATTGAATCAACAATAGGAACCTGGTAATCCACCATCTTCGCAGGCATAGAACTCTCATCAAAATCTGCGCCTTCAATCGGCATATGCGTGAGTTTGATGGATACATCTTTGACAGTGGATGGGATCATAATCTGGGCACCACGAGAGGTTTGGATGTGATCCTCGGATCTCACCAATGATGCCAATTGTACTTGCCAGGTAACCTGTGTTTCATCCCCCACTTGCTTCACACAGGTAGAACCAGTGTCACAGTTCGCACCACCCCATGCACCATGAACATTATCAGCGCCACCCTGGTAGTTATCAGTACCGCCGGCACCGGCTAATACTGAGGGGGGGGGGGCTAGAAAACCCGAACCAAGCATACTTACGGCAACCACAGCCGCAGCACGCTTAGCAAAACGTTGTAAAAACATATTTCCTCAATTTCTTCCTAGGAAAAAGAACAAAAACACTTCTCAAATTCCCCTCAACCACACAAAGCTGAGAAAAACCTAAAAGCATTTCTCATCATAACCACAGAGTAGAAAAAACACCACTCTACTGTTTGCGAGCCACAACTCAATCACACGATCTTATTCGTCGTTATTTCCCCATCAGTTTCGCTGCCGTTTGGCGCGCTTGTGCGATAACAGCAGGTACTCCCACACCATTCACCCAGGCACCAACCAATGCCATATCTGAATGCGCCGCCATAAGTTTTTCCACCTGAGCGACAATCTCATTATGATGCAAATCATAAACCGGCAACCCGCCAAACCAACGCTGCACATAGATCTCAGCAAGCCCAGCAGCTCTACCATCAAAGCCGGTAACCTTCTGGAGATCGTCGAGAGCATAATCGACCAAATCATCTTCTGCAGCTCGGGTTAAAGCGTCATCACCATATCTACCAAATGATGCACGCACCACGGCACCACCGTCGACAGCGGCAGCAATATGCGGCCATTTCTTTGAGGAGAATGTGAACGCTTTTGCTCTTATACCAGGCTCGTCGGCAGCAACAAGAATTCCCGAGTTATCAGGCAAGCCCTCGGCAGAATCAAACTTCATGCCTACGACAACAGAACTCGCTAACTTGATTTTCTTAAGCACTGCGCTGATTTCTGGATCAATGCTTTTGAGCAGCAATGCCGTCGTAGGAGCTGGAGTAGCAAAAATCACCTTGTCGAACTCTGCTGTATCAGTTCCCGCACCGCTAAGCTGATAGCCACCAGCAGTCTTTTTTACTCCAGAAATAAAAGCATCAATATGAATCTGCGCCGCCGACTGCTCCGCCAAGGTCTCATACAACTGAGCATACCCATGTCGGAAAGTGCTAAAAACCTGCGGGCGATATTCACCACGAGATTGCCGATCCTCCTGCGTGCTCTTCCGCTTAGCCACAATGCGCTCGACCGCACCGCTCAAAGTGATTTTTTCTCCAGCGGCACGCAACTCGTCGAAAGTATGCGCCAACTCCGGCAACGTAGCACGCACCCCAAGATCATCAGACAAAGAGGAATACACCCCTCCTTGCAGCGCCGACACAACCCGATCAACCACCTGGTCACCATAGCGCTCACGCACAAGCGCACCGAGGCTCTGATCCGCCTCAGTCCAGTCAATCCCCTCAGCTTGCGCCTCTGCGTCAATGCGTTGCGCAGTAGCTTTATCGACGATCCCCGCCAGACCAGCCGAGTCAGCTGGTATGCCCATGACAGTGTCACGAGGCATAGGATGTACTGCCCCACCACTATAAATCAGCGAAGGCAGACCACTCGGTGATACCAGATCCTCGCCAAGTCCTAGTTCATGGAAAAACTCGGTTGCATCCTGTCGAAAAGCCACATAAGCCTCTGCCCCCATGTCCACTCGCCCAAAGGCAAAAGGCACCGTGTAGAGTTTGCCGCCAATGCGATCAGCTGCTTCATACACCTCAACCTGAGCCTGCGGGTTCTCTTTATGGATACTATAGGCACAGGTGAGCCCTGCTAATCCTGCTCCGATAATAGCAATGCGCATGGCTTTGTCTCCTCACATCTGCTTAACGTGCGCTTTGATATTGATATATGCGATATGCACATTTAGAACTCGTGAACAATCTCAACTGCACGAGTAATCGCTTCTGGTTCAGTAGTCGGCAATACACCATGCCCTAGGTTGAAAATATGTCCTCGCGCTTGCCCCGCATCAATAGCCCGATCTGCCTCAGCACAAATACGAGCTATATGCTCTCGCAGGACATTCTCATCAGTAAATAACAACGCTGGATCCAAATTACCCTGCACAACTTTCACCCCACTAGCTGCACTAATACGCCCAGCAGCCTGGTCAAGAGGCACGCGCCAATCCACACCCATGACCTCAGAACCTGCCTCACTCATTGCCCCAAGCAACTCACCAGTACCCACCCCAAAGTGAATCCGCGGAATCTCCGCAGGCGCAATTTCCGCAAAAATTTGCTGAGAATACGGCAGCACATGCTCCCGATAATCTCTTTCGCTCAAGAAACCTGCCCAAGAATCAAATAACTGCATAGCGTCAATACCTGCGGCAATTTGAGTCCGTAAAAAACTAACAATACTCGGTACAAGACGCTGCATAAGTTTATGCCACGTTTCTGGCTCAGCGTGCATCATCGCTTTAGTCCGCTCATGATTCTTACTCGGTCCGCCTTCCACCAAATAACTAGCTAAGGTAAACGGAGCACCAGCAAAACCAATAAGCGCCTGCGTCGAGGTAAGCTCCCCCAAAATCATCTCAATACCCTGAGTTACCTCTGGCACTTCGGCATCCAAAATTGCCAAGCGGTCGACGTCGTCAAGGCTGCGAATTGGCTGAGCAACCACAGGCCCTTTACCAGGCACAATATCTATCTCCACACCAGCTGCTTTGAGTGGAACCACAATATCCGAGAATAAAATCGCCGCATCAACATCATGGCGACGCACCGGCTGCAAGGTTATTTCTGCCAATAACTCTGGCATAAAACACGAGTCCAACATATTTATGCCCGCTCGCACTTGGCGATACTCAGGCAAAGAGCGCCCCGCCTGACGCATGAACCATACCGGTCGCCGGCTGGGCTTATTACCTTGGATAGCGTCGATAAGCGGAGCATTGAGCAAAGTGCGCTTAGAGCTCATTGACATTATGCCTTTCTAATTATTATGCGTATTATGCGGTCTTGCGCGACAATCGTGAATGTAACTCAATGAGAATTGAGGATGCCAACATCAAAGCGGTAGCAATCATCGGATGAATCAAACCCGCACACGCAGCAATCAAACCAAGAACATTATAACCCCAGGCAAACACAAAGTTTTGGTGCACAATTTTATTGATTCGGCGTGCAAAGCGAAACAGCCACGGAATAGGCGCTACCCGATCTTCCAAGAACACAATATCGCTATGCATATGATCCACTTCGCTCGGATTATCCACATTTTCAAGCGCACCAAGCAACATTCCCACATTGGCCACGCGGAAACACTCTTTAATACTTGGATCACCCACGACCGCAGCATTAACACCATGAATCCGAATAGAACGCACTGCTTGAGGTTTATCCCGAGGCTGCACACCAGCAAGAACATGAGACACTCCCACAGAATCGCCATATCGACGCGCAACTGGATACGTATCCCTGCTCATCATCATCGTTTCAATGCCCATTGCCTCCAGCGTATCTACCGCCTCAGTAGCATCACTTTTCGCATGATCCTGGAGAGTAATCACGCCACGATCTTTGCCTTTCCAACCAACCACAATAGGAATACCACCCGACAAAGCTGCGGCAGCAAGACGACCACTGAGCTGCGAAAGATTACGCGGACGCCACAAATAGGCCTCCACACTACGTAATTGAGTATCCCCCTCAGAATCAGTAATAGGAATTTCCACCATTGCATGAAAATTGCCATCATCATCAAACTCATGATGAGACGCCTCCAAGCGATGAGGAATCGACTCATCAGTCGATTGATCACGCGCCTCACGAGAAGCACGCACCAACGCGCGCGAAAGTGGATGATTACTTTCTAAGGCCATAGCGCCCGCAACACGCAACACCAACTCAGGATTTTCACCACGATCAGCAGTAACAGTCTCCACAATCATGTCATTTTCCGCCAAGGTACCCACTCGGTTGAAAATCACAGCATCCACCTGATCAAGCTGACGCAAATTATCCACTTGCGCAATGAGAATACCTCTGCGAGCTGCGGTTTCCAGCCCCTGCCGAGTAGCAACTGAGGCTGAAACAGCAAGAGCTACCGGTGCAACCACACCCAACACAGCAAGTGCAGCGGCAAAAGCATGATTGATATTTCCAGTACCCATCGACCAAAACGTAAAAGTACACGCTGCCAAAAATAAGGAAATAGGCACCAAAATACTTGCCGAATACGTAGCACGCTCATCAGCAGCATCTTGCTGACGCGAAGCCTGATCAATCCAACGATGTACCGCTGCAATCCATGTCCGATACCCGGTATTGCGCACCCGAATCTTCAACCGATTCTTCTTATTAACAGAACCAGCATAAACAGTAGACTTCACCTTAACCGAGAAACTTTTAATACCAAAAGGACGAGCATCCACTTCCGAATGCCCACCAATAACAGCACCATCAACTGGAATAATCTCACCAGGCTCAATGATGATGTCATCACCTACATTAAGACTCTGAATTGCCCGCTGTTGCTTCTCCGATTGCCCAGTTTTGCGATTTTTGGTAGCCACTGTCACCAAAGCAGAAGGATCTGGGCGATATTTTGCCAGCACATCAGCATAACGCACTCGAGTAGTATGCGAGAGCAATCGCCCACCCAAAAGCAGCAAGGTCATGCCACACGCAACGTCAAAAAACAAGGTTCCTTCGTCGAACCGCGCTGCATCAATAGAAATCCACTGAGGATTCATGCGATAGCTAGGCACACCCGCGCTGGTAAACACCACCAAACACACTGACCATATCCATGCCAATAACACAGCTGCCGAACTTGCAGAATCTAATGCTGGCTTTTTACGCGCTGCACCAGCTATGGTAGCGCGATGGAACGGCCAAGCACCATAAAACACCACTGGTATAGATAACGCAATGAGCACCCACTGCCAATAATCAAATTGCAGATCAGGATAATAACTAATCAGTAGTACCGGAATCGAAAAAACCAAACTCACCCAAAAACGACGCGCAGTCAGTAATGCACGTGCCGTAAAGAGCACCGTGCTGCCAGAATGAGAACGCTCCTTTTTCTCACGCTTCCCACGCTCAGGTGTTTTATCAAGATAACCTGAACGCTTGGCTTCCTGAATCGCCTTGGCATCATCTTCTATCTGCTTGCGCAACCGTGCCGACACATTGCGTGCCCGAGTCCGTCGATGTTGACGACGCTGAGCACGAATATGCCGCCCATCTTCCACATCAGTCCATGCAATACGACGCTGTAACGAGGCTTCAGTAAGCACAGCACTCATACCAAACTCTTCCAGCATGGCACTAATCTCATGGGCTTCGATAGAACGCGGTGCACTTACCCAAGCCATAGCAGTGGAATACACAATGCGGATATTGATACCGTCAATCTCGTTAATTTTTGCTTCAATATCACCAATAGCAGCAGCACTCGGCAAATTATCTAACTCAAAAGCAAAGGAGGTACGCGCATCTTGTGCATCAGCAGCATTGTCGAGCGACATCGACGACGCAGGATCATCTCCTATTCTCCTGCCCAAATGCGCATGCAAAGATCGAGTATCGATCCCGGCTTCAGCTGCAGCAGTTTTAGCGTTATCAATAGCACGCGCTAGGCTAAGATCCTCACTATCACCAGTGATAGGCATGGATTTTTTCGTCGAGTTTTTATCAGATTGCGCTGTCATGAAGAAAGGCTCTCATCATTTCCGTGCTTTTCGCATCTCAAAATACGAACTAACTGATGGGTGAAAATACAGCATTGCGTCGACAATAATGGCAAACACAATAATCATTAACCCTATACCACCAATTTTTAACATGATAGCTATGAGGTTAAAAGCAACAAGGAAAACACAAATAGCAAGGTAAAAACGACGCACATTTTTAGCGGAAGAAAAAAACTTTCCCGCCAAACCAGCAAGGCACAGGCCACCAAGAAGATTCACTACCGCCAAAAAGCGATGGTTACGTGCCACTATCTGCGCTAATTCTGTAGATACTCCTTGTGGAGCACGGACACTAAAGAGCACAAGTGCCGACACAATAAGCGCAATAGCAATGATAATTGCCAAATAATACGTAGCATACAAAGCAATAGGTGGGCGCACATTCTGACGCTCACGTGCTTTCTCACCCCGAGATGGGCGATAAGGCGAAGGAAACATACTGGTCACGGTGAGCTTTACCTTTTCTTACGGTGGTCGGCAGAAGTGTGCTGTGAATAGTTTAACTTCCCAGCAGTACCAGGTGGGTTATCGTCATTATTATTCTCTAACCATGACTGTACTTCTTTCTGATTAAAGAAAACCAACGCCATAATCGCACCAACACCAATAAGGATTTGGACACACCCATCGAAAGCGGTGAAATAGATGGGAATCGTCGTCGGTGTAAGAGAACCAGAAAAGAACACAAAAAATGCACGCACTGCCAAATATACGGCAAAGAAATTGAGTATCCGCCTACTGCGTAATGCGTATTTTCCTGACGTCACCACTGAGCGATAAGCCCAAAAGAATAAACTCAATACCACCAAGCTAAGACACAGGTTTAAGAAAATAGAAATCGCCAAGGAAAGATCTAACAACTTATCACTGTAGTGCATTCCTGCAGGCAATAACTCGCGCACTTGCTTACGACTAACCCCACGAGTATGCCACGCTAAAATCGCAGAGCACACCGCGTGAATAATCTCACCGGCAAAAACCAATAGCCACAAGCGTTCACCATCTCTCATAGATTCTGGTTTTTGTGGCGCACCGCTAGAAAGCGAGTGTTTCGATGTATTCATATATCCCTTTACTTGTTAGCCCCACGCAGTATCTTTGCAGCATCCACTGCAAAATACGTCAAAATCTGTTGTGCACCGGCTCGTTTAATAGCGATCAATGACTCCATCATTGCTGATTCTAAATCAAAACAGCCACTGCGAGCAGCTGCATGAAGCATCGCATACTCACCAGAGACTTGATACGCCGCCACCGGCACTCGAGAACTCTCAGCTACTTTGGACACAACATCAAGATACGGCATAGCTGGTTTGACCATAACAAAATCCGCGCCCTCGCTAATATCCAACTCAACTTCCAAAAGTGATTCAGTAGCATTTGCTGGATCTTGCTGATACGTGCGTCGATCACCAACAAGTGAAGAACCTACTGCGTCACGGAATGGCCCATAAAAAGCCGAAGCATATTTGGCGGAATAAGCCATGATGGCCACATCCTGATAACCAGCGACGTCGAGAGCACGTCGAATAGCAAGAATCTGCCCATCCATCATGCCCGATGGACTCACAATATGTGCACCCGCCTGTGCCTGCGCCACCGCCATTTTTTGGTACAGCGCTACCGTGCGATCATTATCGACCACCTGCTCACCATGACTATTCTCAGTGAGCACTCCACAATGCCCATGATCAGTGAACTCATCAAGACACGTATCTGCCATAAGCAGCACTGAATCACCAAAACGCTCTCTAGCAGCACGCAATGCCCTATTGAGAATTCCCGACTCCTCCCAGGCCTGACTACCTTGAGCATCTTTATGCGCAGGACTCGGCACACCAAAAATATCCACGCACCTAATACCCACTGCACGGGCTTGCTCAATCGCAGCTAAGAGCGAGTCGATAGTATGCTGCACTACCCCAGGCATAGTGCTAATTTCACGCGGCTGCTCAATATCCTCGGCAACAAACATAGGCAAAATGAAATCCTGTGGCGCAAGGGTCGTTTCCGCAACAAGACTACGCATAGCAGGGGTAGTTCTTAACCGGCGCGGTCTACGAACGATAGGCGCAGGTGAACTCGCTACATCACAATCTACGAGCGCACCATCCTTAGCCGTGGTATCTGCGGTACCTGCCATTGCTTCACTCCTCATTTTCCTACTCTCCACCCTCATCAGCACAATAATCACGCTGCGCAACATAATGCACAAGTGCTTCCACTAAATGCTCTGCCGAGGCAACCTCTGGTACCACTGATACCACTAATCCAGCCTCCTGCGCTGCTTGCTGTGTCTTTGGACCAATACAAGCAATAATAGCCTGTTGCGGAATATCCCCCATCAGGGCAAGCATATTACGCACAGTCGACGCCGAGGTAAAACAAATGGCAGCTGGTTGTACGTGGTGAAATAAGGCTCGCACCTCGTCGCTAGGTTCAGGCGCCAGCACAGTATGGTAAGCCACTAAATCAGTAACCTGCCACCCCAACTCGCGCAAGCCTTCGCGCAACTGTGGAGTGGCAATATCAGCACGAGGCAAAAACACTCGAGAGCTACCATCTGCCGCCACACCCAGCGCTGCCACCACGCCCTCAGCATTATAGGCTTGGCGCGGGGCAATCACCGTGGGGTCATACCCATACTCACGCGCAACCGCAGCAGTTTTAGCACCGACGACCGCCACGTTGAGCCGAAGCAGTGCAGTGTTAGCGTGCTCAGCGTCGCTGGTGGGAAGTGTGTTAACCGCGGTGTGTAGTGTGCGCACGGCATTAGCACTACTAAAGACTACCCACTCATATTTTCCAGCTATTACTTCGGCTAACGCATCATGTATAGCTGCTCGTTGTGCCCCTGTTACTGGTTCGATGGCAATTGTGGGCAATGATTGTACGTGAGCACCATAGGTCGATAGCAGTGTGCTCATAGCTCCCGCTTGTTCTTTAGCGCGCGGTACCCACACTGTCCACCCGCGAAGTGCAGTGTTCTGAGCATGAGCCTGAGAATCAGAGAGGCACATTAGTAGAGGATATCTCCTGCACCCTGGGCGAGTAACCATGTTGTGAGTTCCTCGGCAAGCTCGGGTGCAGCATTGACAGCTCCGGTGAGCTTATGGTGGATTGTGGTGGTGCCATCAAGGGATATCACAGCTGCGCTCAGCGTGATATTCTCTTGCTCAACCTGGGCATATGCTGCAACTGGTGCCGTGCATCCGGCTTCTAGGCGTTGGAGTATGCGTCGTTCTGTCTCTGCTGCTAATTGTGCTTTTTCATCCACTACTGAGCTTATTGCTGCACGAGCGCGTTCATCATCATGGCGACATTCAATCGCTAATGCGCCTTGGGCAGGAGCTGGCAAAAATAGCTCGGGGTCAAAAATCTCAGTAGCGTATTCTTGCTTTCCGACGCGCACCAATCCAGCATAAGCAAGCACAATGGCGTCGAGTTCGCCTTGATGAACTTTGGCAATGCGTGTGTCGATATTGCCGCGCAATGGACGAATATCTAGATCAGGACGCAATGCTTTGAGCTGCGAAATTCGTCGGGGAGCACCTGTGCCTACCTTGGCTGACTGAGGTAATTGCGCCAAGGTCAAAGAATCTCTTGCCACCAGGCAGTCCCTGGCGTCGGCACGCGTGGGCACAACGAGATGAAAGCGAGGATCTCGTGCGGTGGGCAAATCCTTAAAAGAATGAATAGCGATATCACATTCTCCAGCAGCTAATGCCTCCCGCAATGCTTGGGTAAACACTCCTACGCCAATGCGTTCTACCGGTGCCATATTGACATCACCAACAGTGGTAACAATATGCAACTGTGCCGCATGACCGTTTTGTTCTAGTGCTTGCAAAACATGACCTGCTTGCGTGGTGGCTAAGAGACTGCCGCGTGTTCCGATCAGAAGCTCGGTACTCATATACTCGCCTTACTTTTCTACTATGTGCTATTGGTGCTATTGCAGACCAGCTGTTGCTCGTTGGGCGTCGGTAATGCCCAAGGTTACTACCGAATTATCTGGCAATTCCTCTACGCCTACTTTTACGCTGCGGTCTTGCCCTGGCGATCCTTGCAACCCAAATAATTCCTGTAATGCTTGGTCATAGGGCACTACCTGGGCTGTTGCGGCTAATTCTTTCACCCGTACTGTCGGTTGATGCAAGAGCTTATCGACGACCCGGCGCACAGTATTATGCACTTCCATGCTGTGCTCTTTGCTCATTGTTGGGGCCTTAGCCTCCAGGCGAGCAAGCTCTGTATTGATAATATCTGCAGCTTGACGACGTAGCGCCGATACCACCGGAACCACATCACGCATTCTTTGTGCACTGTTATATGCAGCTAGTTCTTCATTGACAATATGCTGTGCAGCTTGACTAGCGCCTTGGGCACCATGATGCATACTGGCATGGAGTTTTTCGATATTGATCAGGTGAATGTGTGGATTGTCGCATACGTTATCGTCAATATCACGAGGTAAAGCCAGATCGACCAAGGTTAACGGGTGAGTAATCTGCGCTACCTGTTCCCCGCTCATCGTACGCGTATGTGCTGCACCTATGGCAGAAATAATCAAATCTACCTCAGCAAATACGCTGTCACGCTCCTCAAAAGGTACAGCTCGCGCATTCACCTGAGCTTCATGGGCATGGTGTGCCAACCGTTGCGCACGCTCAAACGTGCGATTAGCAATAATGAGTTCTGCCACCCCTAAGCGTCCCGCATGAGTTGCCGCTAATGATGCCATTGCTCCTGCACCCAGCACCAACGCTTTTTTCCCGCGCAAAGGTTGGGCTTCAGCTGGGTCAAGTTCCATAGCTACGAGGGCTTGCTCAAGGGCAAAAGACACCATTGAGGCACCAGATTCATCAATATCAGTTTCATTATGCACGCGCTTACCAGTATGAAGTGCGGCTTGCACCAGCCCATGTAGTGTAGGGCCGACGGTGCCATTCTGGGTTGCCTCATGATAAGAGCTACGCACCTGCCCAATGATTTGTTGTTCGCCCACGACCATAGAGTCCATACCAGCGGTTACGACCATAACGTGTTCTACCGCGGCGTCGGCATAGCGAACATAGAGATAGCCGCGTAGTGTTTCAATATCTACGCCACTTGCTTCGTGGAGGACAGAGACAATATCGCTCACGCCCGTGTGAAAACTAGAGGTGACAGCATAGACCTCAAAGCGATTGCAGGTAGAGACGATCATTGCTTCAGCTAGAGATGGACGGTCAACTAAACGTCGCGTGGTATCTGTTTTTAGATCATTATCCATGCTGAGCTGTTCCAGAAGTGCCACTGGTGCTGACCGATGTGACATTCCCACAACAAGCGCACTCACGACTGATCTCACCGCTTTCACAACATATCAACCAAAAGATTGACTTCTAACAGTTATTCCGATGTATAACGCTAGTAGTTCCACGGGCAGTTCACAACAAAGCCTGAGCTAACTCTGCATTATCGACTTCCCAGCAGGCAAACTCCTCGTCGTCGATAAGCACAACGGGAACCCGATCCCCGAACTCTGCCGCTAGATCCGAATCAGAATCCACATCAAGAATCTGAAATGACGCACCCGCCTGAGCAACGACCGGCTCAATTTGCTGCGCGACGCGCGCACACGAACCGCAGCTACGACGACTCAGCAAAACCACATGATGAGCATTTTCAGCAGACATAAGCTAGTGCAAGACTTTCTTTTATATAAAGATGCTTAGGAGATGGTGACACAACTAAGCAAGATCACTCTTAGCAGATTAACATAGAGAAAAGACTAAGCATTAAGCGCTATAGACGGCAAAAGAAAATCGGTGAAGAGTATATTGTGAGCACTATTCCAGATCCTTCCTGGCATCAAACACCACAGGAGTTTCTTGCAAGTTGGTCAGGAACACATGGCAGCATGCGCAGATTTATTGAAGAACTAGCCCTGCCTCCACTCAGCGAAAAGACACAACAAGAAGCTGGGGAAGCTGCCGCAGCAATATCAGTCGCACAATTATTTGGCTTAGAGCTCGACGACTACACCTCAGGGCTTGATTCTGTCAGTGGCTCCATCGAGGCAGCAGGTGGCTTACACATCAACTCCCCCGACCCAGAGATACCACAAGAAAATGGGGTTGCCGCCTTCTTCGACGTCGATAACACCTTGATCCAAGGCTCTTCTCTCATTGTCTTTGCACTTGGGTTGGCTAAAAAACGCTATCTCAAATTATCGGAAATAATCCCAGTGATGTGGAAACAAATCAAATTCCGACTCACTGGCTCCGAAAATGCACAAGACGTGGCAGAAGGACGCAGGCAAGCGCTTGAGTTCATCAAAGGCAAAAGCGTCGACGAGCTGCTGGAATTATGTGAGGAAATTGTTGATAGCAATATCAGTGATCGACTCTGGCCAGGAACCAAGCAACTGGCTGAAATGCATCTTGCCGCCGGTCATCAAGTATGGCTAGTCAGTGCCACCCCCGTACAATTAGCCCAGGTACTAGCGCGACGCCTAGGGCTCACCGGGGCACTAGGCACCGTTGCCGAAGTAAAAGATGGCAAGTTCACTGGACGGCTCGTCGGAGATATCTTGCATGGTCCCGGGAAAAAGCACGCCGTCGCAGCTCTGGCCACTCTAGAGCGTTTGGATTTGGCGCGGTGTACCGCATATTCCGATTCCATCAACGATGTTCCCATGCTGTCTATGATGGGCACTGCCGTTGCCATTAACCCCGATAGGCAACTGCGCAAGCACGCGGAAAAATTAGGTTGGGAAATTAAAGACTACCGCAGTATCCGCAAAGCAATTCGCCAATTTGGTGCGCCGGCGCTCATCACTACTGCGTTTAGCTATAGCAGCTGGCTACTACTCAAACGACGAGGCACATAACCCCATGCAGCCCACAAACACAGGGCCAACATGGGGTTCTTACTTGCCCTTACTTGCCAAGTTTACGACGCTGCACGCGAGTACGGCGCAATAATTTGCGGTGCTTCTTTTTGGACATACGCTTACGACGCTTCTTAATGACAGAACCCATACTGGTTTCCCTCGTTTCCACAACTAACTGTACTAATGACGTACTACCCTTTTTGACAATCAGCACAACATCTTACCTACCAGCCCTGCCAGAACAAAATATCAATCAGCGGAACACAATAGAAAGCGCTACAAGGTACACAGCGGCAAGCGCAGTAGCACACACGACAGAAGGCTGAAATACATAAGCAAAGGCGGTGTGGAAAACCACACCGCCTTTTAACAAGAAAACTGTTAAGTATTAGCCAACCTCATAGTATGAGGAGTCCAAATACTCGTTGACAGCCTTTTCGTGAACACGGAAACTGCGACCAACGCGAACTGCAGGCAATTCACCTGAGTGAACTAACCGATACACAGTCATTTTGGACACTCGCATAATCTCTGCGACCTCAGCAACCGTTAAAAAGGTACCGTTTTCTTCTCTTGCCATATTCATATCACCCTTCAAGCAATACCGCGCTGCAGGCTTCCCCTCCCGCAGACTTGTCACGGACGTGCTTGTTAAAGTCTAGCGTGAAGTATGTGACTATTGCGACTTGAGATTGCTAAAAATAATTGCAGTGATGCAATTTACCCCCTGCGTCTCAAGAAAAGCACTGTATATAGCGTTTTCAGAGTGACCCAAGGGGTTAAAATTATTTTTTGCCTAACTCCCGAGAACGCTGCGCACACGCCTGGGTTGCCCGATAAAACGCACCACGAATACCCGACTCCTCAAGCTCACGGATAGCGGTAATCGTCGTCCCAGCGGGAGAAGAAACATTAGCCCGCAATTGACTAGGCTCCTCCCCCGTCTCTTTGAGCATCGTCGCCGCACCATACAATGCCTGCGTTGCCAATTCTCGAGCAGTATCCCGGTCAAAGCCCAGGTGCACACCAGCATCAATCATTGCCTCAGCGATTAAGAATAAATACGCCGGCGAAGAACCAGACATCGCCACAGCCGCATCCATATCAGCCTCGTCGATCACCTGCACGCTACCCACGCTACGCAGCAGCTCCAGAACAGTATCAAGCTGTTCCTCCCCCACAAAGCGCCCTGGAGACACTGCGCACATACCAGCACCAACCAACATAGGCGTATTAGGCATAACCCGCACCACCGGCGCACCAGCCGCCAACGCCTCCTCAATAGCAGCATTAGTAATACCAGCCGCCATAGAAACGATAGTCGTCGCAGTGTTGTTATCCACCACATCAGAGATTTCTTCCACTACCGAGATGATCTGCTTGGGTTTCACACACAAAAACACCACATCAACCTCATCAACTGCTGAGGTATTCTCAGTAAAAGGCACCACCCCATAGGTCTGCTTGAGATAAGCACCACGCTGCGGATTGCGGTTAGTCACATGAATATCAGCAGGATTAACCCCACTGGCAACCAACCCTGCGGTTAATGCCTCACCGATTTTTCCGCCACCAATAATCGCTATAGAACTCATGCGTCCACCCTGCCACGATTATCAGATTGTGTCTACTTTGCCAATAAAAACCACTACCGACGATTCTCATCCCCTAGGTCACACAGAAACAATCTGCCACGGACGAAAAACCAACACAGTAACAACAGCAACCACACACGCACTCCACAACACCGGTAACGCACCTAAAAACTCCGCCACACACCCACCAACCAAAGCACCCAATGGGGCAAAACCAACCCCCACAAACTGAAACACGCCATTGACCCGCCCAACCATATTCTTCGGCGCAACCTCCTGACGCTTAGCGATCATCGTGATCCCGAAAACTGGGGCAAGAATACTCGCCCCAAAAGAAATAACCACAATAGCTACAAATGAGTGCGTCACCACCGGAGCAGCAAAATCAATCAACAGCCCTAAGACACCAAGCGCGATTGCGCCAGTAAAGCCCAACCGCTCCGCGAACATAGGAGCCAAAAACCCACCACACACTGCAGCAACACCAAGAATCGCAAACGACAACCCAATAGTTCGCGCAGAAACTGCCAAATCCTGCACATAGTAAACCAACGCCACTGAAGAACTAGCAGAAGAAATGATATTCATCATGCCAACACACAACATCGAACGATACAACCAGCCATGACGTCGAATAGCGACAAACCCCGCCACCGCTTCATGAAATGGATTAGCTGTATTTTCTTGGGTTTTGACAGACAATCCTAGATGAGCATAAGCACTCCCGCCTCGTTTGCTATGTTTGCGATCCTCAGAAAAGGCAACCGCCACAGCAGAAAGCAAAAACAAGGACCAAAAAATAATCATCATGGACTGATCACTAAGAAAACCCGCACACGCAGGAGCCAAGAGCGTGCCACATACCGTCTGAATAATCGCAATATGAGAAAACGCCTTAATGCGTTTTTGCTCGTCAACAATTACTTCCGACGCACGCGACTGCGCCGACACATCAGTAGCCATATCCACAAGCCCAACGACCAAAGCCGTCGCCAGAAATAAGCAATACATATAGCTTCGATTAGCGCTGACGAAACTCAACAAAAGCATGAGCACCATAACAACCGCACGTACCCATGTTGTAGATTTGAGCAGGAGGCGAGCACCACTGCGATCAATATACACCCCAACAAAAGGGCTACTCATCCACGGAAGTAACTGGAAAACAGCAATAAGAGCAACAGGAAACTGACCAAACCCCTGTACTGCTGCCCATAAAGGTATCAGAGTATATCCAATACCATCAGCGATATTTGCCAACGTTAACAGACAATAAAATCTACGCACGTGCGTCTCCCTAAAAGAGCATAATTGTGTGCTTATACAGCACAAGTCCAAGCAGAATTACGATCGCTTTAGCGTTAATTGCTTCGTGCGCTTTTTATCAATTCGGGCACACGAGATGGTGCCCGATTTAACAAGTCATAGATTTTAGGTCAGATACTGCCGCAGCCATTTTCAGCCCTTTCCGTCGAAACAGCATGATATGCAGGTAATGGAGTCTCTTTAGCAGAGAGTTTGGTGTTATTCACACTAACAAAAAATATCTATCATGCAATAGTTTTAAGTGGGACACCCCTTAGCGGGGCTAAAACCACTCGCAATAAACAAAAACCGCCAGTCCAAAACCAACTGACGGCCACAATAATCAATACACCCTAGCTTCCCAAGGCGAACACAACCGGGCACCTAGCGACCAGCCCGCATATGGCTAGCTCCTCTAGCCAATAGTGAGCAACGGACCAAAGGTAAGCACCAAACCAGTTGCCCCAGCAAGAATCATGCTGAGTCGATCACGATTAGTACGCAAGAAATACACCAACCCAATGAGCATGGCTACCGTAACCACAGCAATAACACTCACCGCCGGCTTACTAAACGCTATCCACAAGAACTCAAACACCTTGAAGATAATAACGCCCAACACAATGCCAACAATAGACATCAGAATAACCGCACCTACCGAGACAGATTCCTCTTCCTCGTAGTCGTAATCGTATTCCTCGTCTAGCTCAGCCTCCTCAGCTTCAACAGACTCAGCGGCAACGCTCTTATCCTCATCAGCTAGCTTAACGACGCTACTGCCGTGCATTTCCTGTGCTGATTCTGGTGCTGATACTGCCGCTGATTCCTCAGCCTGTGCTTGTGGTGCAACCACCTTAGCTGGCTTGGCCGACGCCTCTTGCACATCCTCACGA
This sequence comes from Corynebacterium sp. sy039, assembly GCF_007904105.1. Lineage (NCBI taxonomy): Bacteria > Bacillati > Actinomycetota > Actinomycetes > Mycobacteriales > Corynebacteriaceae > Corynebacterium > Corynebacterium sp. sy039. The sequence goes on from NZ_CP042325.1 coordinate 1,995,090, forward strand.
GTGTTTTCCGTCTTTATCACCGGAATTGAGCCTGTGGTAAGCCGCACTGGGTCTTTCTCATCTACCACAGAAAGAACCAATGTGCTTGCGTCGGCAGTGTCTTCTTCTGCGTCCAAAGGCTGTGACGTATGCTTTGGCTGCACGGGCTTCGCATCGACCCTAGGAATACCACCAGTAAGCTCAGCTACTGAGATACCGCCTTCTTCAATGCTATGCCGACGGCGTCGCTTAGGACGAGAATTAGGGTCAGAGTTTTTCTTTTCCCGCGACAACAATTGTGCAACGGTTAGTTGCTCCTCACTCATTTCTTCCTGCCTTCCTCATCAACAGTTTGCGGCAAATCCTTTTCCAGACGACGCAAAATAACGCCTTCGCGCAATGCCCACGGACAAATTTCTAATCGCTCAATTTCCAGTGCACGCATAGCAGCCTCAGCAACGAGAGCGCCTGCCACAATCTGATGAGAACGATGAGAACTCACACCTTCTAATTCTGCCCTGTCTGCCGCCGTCATGCGGGAAATAAACGCAATTAACTGCCTTAAACCTGGCGCAGTGAGTTCCCGCTTCACAAAAGAACCCGCCGAAGACGGTGCAGCACCGGTCAAACGCGCCAAAGTTCTAAAGGTTTTAGAAGTACCTACTGCCAAACGCGCCGCACCATGAGAACGAATACCCCGCGCTGCCTCGGCAAGTTCTGCGTCAATATAATCGCGCAGCAAATTGATCTTTTTGCGCTCCGGTGGATCAGTATCAAACCACTCGTGAGTCAGGCGACCTGCACCAAGGTCAAGAGAAAAAGCGGCATCGGCTTCTTCGTCCATACCAGTACTCAACTCCAAGGAGCCGCCACCAATATCGAGGTTAATAATGCGACCAGCTGACCAACCATACCAACGTCGAACAGCTAAGAATGTTAAACGAGCTTCGTCTTCACCAGAAAGAATCTCAAGACGCACACCGGTTTCTTTTTCGATATGCTCCAATACTTCCTTGCCATTGCTCGCAGAACGCACTGCTGAGGTAGCAAAAGGCTTGAGTTCATCACAGCCAAGCTGGCGGGCAAGGTCACGCGCCTCAGCAACTGAATCAGTCAGTTTACTAATACCCTTGGCACTAATTGCACCATCGGAATCTAAGTATTCCACTAACTTGAGTGTGGTTTTCCAATCGCTCATGGGAGTTGGACGACCACCCCGCTTGGCATCGACTGCCACGAGATGAACCGTATTACTACCCACATCTAATACACCTAATCGCACATTCTAAGGTTAGACGGTAGCGTGTCCAAGTGTGAACTTAGGCGAAGAAAAAAATAAGAAATCTGTTATCAATTTAGGGTTTCCTGCCCATTCACCTGCAGGAAAGTCAATACACGCTGGTATGGAATTGGCACCTGATTTTCCTAGACAATGGCTCGAAATTGTTGATCCCGATGATAACGAACACATTATTAGCCTCGATTTAACATGGTTAGAGTCGCACTATTCCTGTGCTTTCGGCACCCCCGACTGCCATGGCATTGACGCAACCAACCCTAGCGTCGGATGCTGTGTCCACGGCGCTTTCCTCAGCGACGAAACCGACCGCGACCAACTTTATAATGCCGTCAGCGAAATGCCAGCTCGTTTTTGGCAATTACGCCCAGACACCACCGACGCCTATCTCACCCACGGCGAGCCAGAAGAATTAGAACCCTGGCTAGAATGGGACGAACTCGATAATGACGAAGGCGAACCAGAACCAGCCTTAAAAACCGCGCTTATCGACGGCGCCTGCATCTTCGCCAACCGCCCAGGCTGGCCCACCGGCGCAGGATGTGCCTTGCACCAATGGGCTTTGGCTGAGCATCAAGATTTAACGATTGTAAAACCTGAGGTGTGCTGGCAGCTCCCACTGCGCAGGATAGAGGCTTATGAGCAAAGAGCAGATGGCGTAGAGATTTTGCGCACCACCATTACCGAGTACGAACGTCGCGGGTGGGGTAATGGCGGTGAGGATTTCGACTGGTATTGCACCAGCGCACCTGCGTGCCATCGCAATGCCCAACCGCTGTGGCAGAGTCAGGAAAAAGAATTACGCGCGCTCATTGGCGATACCTGCTATGAGCTGCTGGCTCACCATTGCACGAAGCGTGCCGAGGTGAAAAAACTGGGTGCAGCACCTGAGGTTTTTGCACTGCACCCAGCTACGCGTGCTGCCCAGCAGCAGGTTCAAGAAGGTGATTAGAAGTCGAATTTATAGCCCAGACCGCGCACAGTGAGTAAGTGCTGTGGTGAAGAAGGCTCTTCTTCAATTTTGGAGCGCAAACGCTTGATGTGGACGTCGAGAGTTTTGGTGTCACCAACATAATCAGCTCCCCAGATGCGGTCAATCAATTGACCACGAGTGAGAACTCGACCATGATTGCGCATGAGGTACTCGAGGAGATCGAACTCTTTGAGCGGCATTTGCACTTGCATGCCGTCGACAGTAACTGTGTGGCGTTCAATATCCATGCGCACACGACCACCAACGAGAATCTGCTCGTTTTCTTCTTCCTCGTAATTGCTATCACCACCGCGACGCAGTACCGCGCGTACCCTGGCGATCAGTTCTCGAGAAGAATAGGGTTTGGTGACGTAATCGTCTGCACCAAGTTCTAAACCAACAACTTTGTCGATTTCTGAATCCCGAGCAGTAACCATGATGACAGGCACAGAGGAAACGGCACGCAATCTCTTGCACACATCAGTGCCTGACATTCCGGGAAGCATGAGGTCAAGCAGCACAATATCAATCTCATTGCGATTAAACTCGACCAATGCACTCGCACCGTCGGAAGCGTGGACTACCTCAAAACCCTCTTTTTTTAACAAAAAGATCAATGGTTCAGCCAATGAGTCTTCATCTTCAACCAGCAGAATTGTTGTCATTGTCTTATCTTAACCTTTCTTACGCGAGGTTGCTCTAGATATTACAGATCCGGTGTTTTTGGCAGTCGCCGCAGAACGCAACGACAAATCTGGTTGGATATCTTCACTAGGAATTTCTTGATGCGCTTTAGCCTGACGAATAGGCAGCTCAAGCGTAAAGGTTGAGCCAGTACCAAGCCGCGACCACACTTTGATATGCCCGCCATGATTCGCCGCAACGTGCTTCACAATCGCAAGCCCTAAACCAGTACCGCCTGTGGAACGCGATCTGGCTTTATCGACGCGGAAAAAGCGCTCAAACACCCGCTCTTGATCTTCCGCACTAATGCCAATGCCGTGGTCAGTAACCCGAATATGCACGGTATTGTCATCAACCTTTTTGGTAGAAACTGTGACTGGCATTGCTGAAGGAGAATAGTTAATCGCATTAGAAATGAGATTACTTACCGCAGTAACCAGGAGATTCCTATCTCCCATAATGGAGACATCGACAGCCTTAGAGCGCCTTAATTCAATACCAGCATTTTCTGCAGAGAGGATATTTCGATTAAGCGCCTCTTCGATAACCTCATTAACTGATACAGATTCCATATCAGGTAATGCCTCAGCACCTTGGAGCCGAGACAAAGAAATGAGTTCATTAATCATGTCAGCAAGTCGATGCGACTCTTTATACAAGCGGGTTGCAAAATACTCCACCTGCTCAGGATCATCAACCACTTCTAATAATGCCTCGGACAATAATGCCATACCGCCCACCGGGGTTTTGAGCTCATGAGAAACATTGGCAACAAAGTCCCGGCGAGCAGATTCCATACGAGCATTTTCTGACTCATCAGAGGCATACACAATCACAAAACGATCATCAGCCAAAGTCAGTGGCTTCACGACGGCACGCACCAAGGTAATTCTGGAACCAGTACGCCTTTTGCGTATTTTTAACTCAATTTCTCGAGTTTCTTTATCGTCTAGGACTTCGTCGATAAGCTCTTGGATTTCTTGCACGAGAGTACGCTCATGCACCAGACCCAAATCATGGGCTCTACCATTAGAAAGCACCACTGCCCCAGAACGCTCTACGACAACCACACCGGTCAAAGAACCCTGCACTGTCAGGTGCAACACTTGGCTGATAGTGGTGATTTTATTGTCTGCCAGGGTGGTAGCAACACGATGTTTACGCACATAGGAGTGAATCCACTTAAACGCAGGTAGGGCGAGGCCAGTCATGACCACACCCAAGAGAAAAGCTGCTAAAAGATTCACTGATTAGATACTGTAGCGACTTATTTGGCACCCTGCGCGGCAACTGCTGCAGCACCTGCTGCCGCTGCCTGTGGATCAAGATAATTACCACCAGGATTACGCACTGCCCCAGACTCATCTAACTCATAGACCAATGGGATACCAGTTGGGATATTCAACTGAGCAATATCAGCATCTGAGATATTGTCAAGGTGCTTGACCAATGCACGCAAGGAATTACCATGAGCAGCAATAAGCACTGTTTGCCCCTGCTTTACTCGTGGCAAAATCTCACTCTCATAGTAAGGAATAAATCGCTCTACCACGTCTTTAAGACATTCTGTCTGTGGCACTGCGTCAAGCTCACGATAACGAACATCATGCGCTTGAGAATAGGTGCTATCATCAGCCAGCGCTGGTGGCGGAGTATCATACGAGCGACGCCACGCCATAAATTGCTCATCGCCATACTTTTCTTTGGTTTCTGCTTTATTTAATCCTTGCAGAGCACCATAATGGCGTTCATTCAAGCGCCAATCGCGCACAACTGGTATCCAGTGGCGATCTGCCGCATTCAGGGCGATATTCGCAGTGCGAATAGCACGACGCAGCAAAGAGGTATAAACAATATCAGGCAAATTTCCTGTTTCCGCTAATAGTTGCCCACCACGCTGTGCCTCTTGTTCACCACGAGCTGTGAGATTAACATCCACCCAACCAGTAAATTGATTAGACTCATTCCATTCGCTTTGCCCATGTCGAAGCAAAATTAACTTTCCGATAGTCATGGCTCTAGTCTGCCACGGAATTGTGTCGCAAGCCAGCACTCATGCAACTTATTCTGCTTATTCTGTGCCACCATAAGCGTCACGATCACGGCACACCGGTATCTCAGCAGTCAAAGCATCGGAATACACTGTTGCCATTTTGCTTGCCGCTGCTTCCCACGAAAAATGAGCAGCGTGCAATACCGCTTCTTCTGCCATTTGATTGCGCATTTGGTCATCGTCCAAGATAGAGCTGAGCACCTGAGCCCAATCATCCGGGTCATGCCCATCGACGAGTATCCCTGTTTGACCGTCGGCAATGGCAATGGGCAAGCCACCTACCTTTGCGGCAACCACAGGGGTGCCACTTGCCTGAGCCTCCATAGCTACTAAGCCAAAGGACTCATTAAAACTTGGCACAGCAACAATGTCTGCTGCTTGATAGAGTTCCACCAACTCTGTGGGTGGACGTGGCTGCAAAAAACGCACTCGATGAGCAATACCAAGCTGATGCGTAAGCTCAATATATTGGCTCATTACCGTTTCAGAACCCGAGGCACCACCACAAATGAGTAGGCGGATTTGTGCATTGGGATCGGCGTCGTATATGCGACCAAGGGCGTTTAAGAGCACATTGATTCCCTTAAATTTTTGCAGCCGCCCCACAAAAGCAATGACTTTAGCGTGCATGGGAATACCGAGGTTCCTGCGCGCTGTCTCAGTATTGCGCGCGGTACCTGGGGTAAAAAGCGTGGTGTCTACCCCTGGGGAAATCACCGCAATTTTCTCTGGAGTGGCGTCGTAATGGCGCACGAGGTCATTTGTTTCCTCAAAGGTATTTACTACCAGGACATCAGCGTTATCGACCAATTGCTGCTCGCATATCCGACGCGATTCTGATTCACTACTCAGCGTTTGCTCACGATACCTGTTTTTCACCGAGGCCAGGGTATGCGCTGTATGAATAAAAGGAACCTCCCACAGGTCGCGCAATAGCCAACCGACTTGCCCCGATAACCAATAATGCGAATGAATGAGGTCATACACGTCATGGCGCAGCTCATCATCACATTTAACAAACTGAATAATTCCGCCGGCAAATGCTGCTAATTGTGTTGCCAGTTCTTCTTTCGCAAGCCCTTCATAAGGACCTGCCACAATGTTGACCACCCGAAGATTAGGAGCAACAGAGATAACATCACCTTGGCTGGACGACGTTGCCCTGGTGAATATATCGACTTTAATCCCCTGACGAGCTAATTGGGTAGCAATGTTGAGAATATAAACATTCATTCCACCTGCATCGCCCACACCTGGTTGAGATAAAGGTGAAGTATGCATAGAAATCATGGCAACGCGCATACCACTCATAGTAGCTTTTCTCACTATTTCTGCCCATCTAAGACACCAGTAACAACCATGAGCTTTTCCTCATATTTTCATGCTATCCTGGCTAGAGTTCTGCTAACCTACGAAACAGTAACCAACATTAGCTTTCCGACGCGAAAGCACAGGGAAAATACGGCACAGAAGGAAAACACCATGCCAGATGCAACGCACTCGACAGCCTATGAAAATAAGTCCTGGCTGCAAAATTATGGCGAGTGGACTCCCCACACACTCGACTACGAAGACACCACCCTCCTTGATATTTACGACAATAACCTGGCAATCAATGCAGATAAAACCGCCACCTATTTCTTTGGACGCACCCAAACCTACGCAGAGCTAGACAAACAAGTCCGCTCGGCAGCAGCTGGCCTGCGTGCCCTAGGTGTGCGCCCTGGAGATCGCGTCGCCATCATTTTGCCAAACTGCCCACAACATATTGCCGCATATTTCGCCGTGCTCAAACTTGGCGCGACCGTCGTCGAGCATAATCCGCTTTATACTGCAGCGGAATTAGAACCGCCGTTCCAGGATCATGCGGCGCGGGTTGCGATTGTGTGGGACAAAGCCGCATCTACGCTAGAAAAATTGCGGCATAATACTTCACTGGAAACGATCATCAGTGTCAATATGATTAACGCTATGCCAGCCCTCCAGCGCTTTGCCTTGAGCCTGCCTATTCCACCACTCAAGCAAAAACGCGAGCAGCTGTCCGCACCTGCAACAAATACCATGCCGTGGGAGGTCCTCACCGGAACTGCTCTTGGTGGCGACGGCAGTGATATTGTTTCTGCTCCTGAGGTGAGCAAAGAAACAGTGGCAGTTATTCTCTACACCTCTGGAACCACCGGCACCCCCAAGGGGGCACAGCTAACCCACGGTAGCTTATTTGCCAATTTGCTCATGGGTAAGCATTGGGTCAAAGGTCTTGGTGATCAGCCAGAACGCCTATTGGGCGCGTTACCGTTCTTTCATGCCTATGGTTTGACGATTATCCTTAATCTTTCTTTCCTAGTAGGTGGCGAGATCATCTTGCTGCCAGCTCCACAAATCCCACTCATCATGGGGATTATGAAAAAGCGTACCCCCACTTGGGTTCCCGGGGTGCCGACCTTGTATCAGAAAATCATTGAGGCAGCACGTAAAGATAATGTGTCGCTTTCTGGTATTCGCAATTCTTTCTGTGGCGCAGCTACCTTACCTGTGAAAACGGTGGAAGATTGGGAACAGCTCACTGGTGGTTTATTGGTCGAAGGCTATGGACTCACCGAAGCCTCCCCTATTATTGTTGGTAACCCCATGAATGGGCGTCGCCGACCTGGATATGTAGGTATCCCATTTCCCGATACTGAAGTACGTATTGCCAACCCGGATAATCTCGACGAAACCCAACCAGATGGCGTCGAAGGCGAGATTCTTGTGCGAGGTCCACAGATTTTTGCTGGTTATCTCAATCAACCAGAGGCGACTGCGCAAAGTTTCCACGGCACCTGGTATCGCACTGGCGACGTTGGGGTCATGGAAGAAGATGGTTTTATTCGTTTGGTTGCCCGCATTAAAGAAGTCATTATTACCGGTGGTTTTAATGTGTACCCGGCAGAGGTGGAAGAGGTACTCTCGCAGCATCCAGATATTGCCCTCAGTGCTGTGGTTGGTATTCCACGAGAAGATGGCTCAGAGTCTGTGGTAGCAGCGATTAAACTCAACGAAGGCGCTGCGCTTGATCCAGAAGGGCTCAAAGAATTCTGCCGGAGCCGCCTGACTCGGTATAAAGTTCCTCGCACGTTCTATCACTTTGAGGAGCTTCCTCAGGATAATCTCGGGAAGATTCTGCGTCGTAAAGTGCAAGAAGAACTTATAGAAAGAACAAAGAAATAGCATAACCATCATGCTGGCTAGAGCACCGCAAAGGTACTAGCCAGCATGATGTTTATGCGCCTGATATAGTGCTTCGCTTGCTTAGTTGTCGCGTTCTTCGCTATGAGCCTCATCTACTTTTTGCACAGGATCAGTAAAGAGGAAGGTGCCGGTATTTCCTGATTCACAGGTCACGGTAAAAGTGTGGAAACCATCTACTGGACCGGCCTCAAGGTTAGCTGGCGCAGTGACATAAGCAAGCAGACCCGATACATCAGCACCTGGTGACATCACTGTTCGATCACCAAAAGAGGTAGTAAGCTCAGCGCGGGTATCGGTATTTTGACAATCAGCAATAATTGCCAACTCATTGCCCGGCACAAACTCACCATCAATACTTGCTTCTACTTGATTATGCGAGTAACCAGCATTTTCTACAGAAGGGGCAGTAGCGGTTTGCTCGCCACCACGTGCTAAAACACCACCGACGATAAGCGCTGCCACACCGACAACACCTGCACCAAGTACGACACTATTTCTCATTTTCTGTTCCTCCTTAAAATCCTAAAATCCTTAAGCCTTATCCCAAAAAGCACTATGGATGCTGCACCAATGCTGTCTGCATATCAGCATCATGCGTACGGCGTACAAGGTACAAGATTGGTGGTTTAGCATATGTCTGCCCATAGCTACTATCTGCGCTTAGCTGCGCTACCACTGAGCAGATCGACAAACCTTATACCCCTATACGCTATGTTGTTATTGTCCAACGACCAGTCTAGAGCTCAATTCCTATCCATACAGGCTCAGTAACCAAATTGACACCAAATCGTTGTTTTACTCCATCGCGTATCTCACGCGCCAAAGCCACAAGATCTTCAGTTTTTGCCGCACCTCGGTTGGTAAGTGCAAGAGTATGCTTAGTCGATAACCGCGCCTGCCCCATGCCGGGATAGCCGCGCTCAAAACCGGCTCGATCAATTAACCACGCAGCTGAGAGCTTCTTTTTTCCGTCGCCAAGGTCATAACATGGCATAGCTTGGGCAGTCTGTTCGTCGTGGAGCTTAGCGACTTGCGCACGCACATAATCACTGTGCTCACTATCCACAATCGGGTTGGTAAAGAAAGAACCTGCCGACCATGTGTCATGATCCTCTTCGTTATAAACCATGCCCTTGTTCTGTCGTAATTCAAGCACTGCTTCACGTACCTGTGCGATCGGATAGCGCTGCTGCCCAGATTGTGCACCCACTGCACGAGCCAATTCACCAAAACGCAATGGGGCGGATAGACCGTCGGTATGCAAAGCTAACTCCACTGCCAACACCACTGCCCGATTGGTGAACTTGAGATTGGAATAGCGGTACCCCAACTCAAGAGACTGTGCACTGACCCACTCACGCCGTGCTAACCGACGATCATAAAGCTCTACCCTCGTGAGCACATCAGCAATTTCCACACCATATGCACCCACATTTTGCACCGGAGTAGCACCAGCAGAACCCGGAATACCTGATAAACATTCAATACCACCAAGTCCGGCTGCAACACTACGCGCCACCACTGTATCCCATACTGCTCCAGCTTCAGCAGTGATAACTCCTGTGGTGGGATCCACATCTATCTGAGCACATTCCATCACTACGGCTACTACTGGAATTTCGCCATCAGCGATCACAAGGTTGGAACCACCCCCAATGATCAACAAAGGAATCTCCTTGGCGTCGAGAAGCTCGACAACAGCACAAACCGCCTCTTTAGTGCGACAATGGACTGTGGCACGCGGTGTTCCACCAAGGTGAAGCGTGGTCAAATCAGCAAAACTTTGCTCATCGACGTACACATCTGCAATTTTTCTTAGATCGTCAACGGGGACTGCGAATGTATCTGTCACCTTTTCCAGAGTAGTCTGTAATCATGACTTCACGAAGTGAGAACACCGTTATTATTAACCAACCCATTAAAAAAGTGCATTCTGCCTACACTAATGCTGATTATTGGGCATATATTGCGCAGAACCTCAGCCCAGAACCAGGTGAAGTACATGAGTTCACCGCAACCGACAATGGGGCTCGCGTTACCCTATTTGAGATTCTGCCCACCTCTTTACTACCTGAAGCAGTACGCGCAATGATCTCACAATCACTCAAAGTAAAGCGCGTTGTCACCGTGACTGCACTTGCAGATAACAGCAGCACACTAGACTACACTGCCGACGTCAAAGGCACCCCGGTAGATTTCAAGGGCACAATCTCCCTCGCCGGCGACGAGGACAAAACCACCCTCACCTATGCCAATGAGATCACCGTCAATATCCCATTCATGGGTTCTGCTATTGAGCCAAAAGTTGCCGATGCCCTCGGTGAACTCTTCACCAATGAAGGCCAGCTCACCGAAACATGGATCACCAATAACAGCTAAGTAGTTCATCATGGCAAACCACGCCCATAATATGCGTGCAGATTTTTCTGCAACTCATCCCGGGCGTGGTTTTATGCATTCTACCCACCCCACACGCCCAGTCGGAGTCATTACCCGAGGCACCACTGCCATTAATCGACTACGCCGTTGTGATAGGTGGGCAGCGCACAACCCCACCATACGCTACGCCTTGACCCATACTGACTCTGCCCTTGCTCTCGACGTCGGCTATGGCGCAAGCTACCACACCACTGTGGAATGGGCGAGGTGGTTGCGCACGATTCGCCAGGATGTCCGCGTCATTGGCTTAGAAATAGATCCCAATCGTATCCAAGAACCACGCTATGGAGTGAGCTTCGAGCTAGGTGGTTTTGAGCTGGCAGGGTATCGCCCCACTCTCGTGCGGGCTTTTAATGTGCTTCGCCAATATGATGTCGCCGATGTGGAACAATCCTGGCGCATGGTATGCGAGCGACTTGCCCCAGGCGGACTTTTTATTGAGGGCACCTGCGATGAATTAGGCAGACGATCCACCTGGATTCTACTAGATAAAACAGGCCCACAATCACTGACCTTGGCATGGGACCCGCATGACATGGACAAGCCTTCAGATATTGCTGAGCGCTTGCCCAAAATCCTCATTCAACGCAATGTTGTCGGGGAGAAAATCTATGATCTTTTACAGTTATGCGACCAAGCCTGGCAGCATTGCGCCCCGTGGAGTATTTATGGTCCGCGAGTACGGTGGCACAAAACACGCGAACTACTGCGTCAACAAGGACTAGAGTTTACCCCTATTCGCAGGCGAGTTCGCGATAATCAAATCACTTTCTCCTGGTCACAGGTCTGCCCATAAAAAATATATCGCCTACGGTGGTCAAAATAAGTTTTTTCGACCACTATGGAGTAAATGAGCAACAAAAAACTCACAATCAGCTTTAGTATCCTGATCGCACTCATCATCTTGTTGCTTGCCGCCGAAGGCGGGCTAAGGATGTACGTCGGAAAGCAAATCGCCGAGCAGCTGCAAACTAACGCTCGCACTGATAAAAAGGCAACGGTTTCTTTTGGCACGCATCCCTTGTTGCTGGGAGTAGTGAAGAAAAATATCTCAAATGTCACCATCAATACTCCCGCAACAGTGCAGATTGATCACACTACCGACGGCACCCCTACAATCAGCGGCGTGCCTGAGGCAACCCTGAATGTTCGCGATCTTTCCCGCGAGGATCCACAGCACCCTATAGCTGGGACTATTGACTTAAACACCACGTTGAGCAAAGAGTTCATGCTTGCCATCATTCAGCAACAGGTCACACACCTGGGTGATCCACAATATGCTGGCAATAACACTACCGACGACGGGCGCCTCGATGTCGATGCTTTGGCACGCAACCTCTTCAAGAAAGACTCAGACGCCAATGCACCAGCACCAGGTAATTCTGTACTCAATGGCGCAGGGATTGGTGAACTAATCAAAAACTTTATCCAGGTGACTAACCTTGATACCGACCCCGCTACTGGGACTCTCCACATTGAAATCAGCAACGGTCTAGCAAAACTGGTAGTAGAGCCACAAGCCAAAGACGGAAAACTTGTGGTTACCGCAAAAAATACTGACATTTTTGGTCATGAGTTGCCTGCGTTTGTATCCACTGCACTCAATGATGGCTTTGCCAAGCTCTCTGATTCTTTTGAGCAAAACCTAAGAATAGAGCAAGTCGAGGTCGTGGAAGAAGGAATGAAACTCCACCTCGTTGGTGAGAATGTCGACCTTTCTCGTTACGATACGGCTCAAGCTCAAGAGCGCTAGTCATATACCCAATACCCATGTGGGACATACTGAGCATAATCAGCTGCGGCGCCGAGATTACTCACCGCATAAATGCGCATAGTGCCCAGTGCACCTTGCGCACTGAGTGCCATCAATTCTGCAATATGCTCAGGCGCAGTGCTCTGGGTACCAGTGAGCAAAAAATCTATACCACATGCCGCTGCCTGCACGGCAGCATTTTTTGTTTGCGCTATCTCCAGCATGGTTGTTTCCACAACAACACCTAAGTGTGCCGGAGCCGGGATAGCTTCACGCAAGGAAATCAACTCAGACATCAATGCAGCATTATCTTGACGCTGCACGATTGCTTGATCTAATACCACCACAAGATGCGTGGCCCCATATTGCACCGCAAGACGTGCCTCTGCGGCTTTAACCAAACTATGATGTTTTCCCGTGGGATACCCAACCCAAGCTCCCACAACAGTTCCTTTTTCCTGGGCAGCGTGGGTGGCAGTCAGCATATTTGCTTCGACGCATACCCCCATGTCATTGGTTAGTGCTGCGGCAACTAATTCTTTTGTTTGGGCAGCGTCGATAAGCGGGTCTGCGATGATGGCAATGATGGTAGTGTCAGCAGAATTATTGCCCATGCACATCACCAATCATAACGACCATTGAGTATGTCTTTGATTTGTGGGCGAACATCGAACCAGTACAAACCAATAATGACAATGCCGATCCAGGTGAGAAACGGGAGCTGATACACAACAAGCGCTGCGGCAATCATGAGCATTCCTGCCCATATCCACTTGCTTTGCCTATCCGCGGCGTCGAACGCATCATCTCTGGTGAGCAACGCTAGCACGGCGCCAACGACACCTGTCAGCGCTAAAATTATTCGACCAATTTTGTAGAGAAAGAATAAGCCCATAATTACGACTTCCATCATATTCCTTTCTAAGCATCACTCGTTTTACGTTAACCACCAAAGACCACAAAAGATATGCTGTGGATAATCAGACCTGCTAATGCACCAACCACAGTACCGTTTAATCGAATGTACTGTAAGTCTTTGCCAACCATAAGCTCAATTTTCTCACTTGCTTCATCGGCATCCCAGCGGTTAATGGTTTCCGAAATAATGTTGCTCACTTCACCTGCATAATTATCAGCCAGGAAAGTCGTAGCCCCTATCACTCGACGATCAAGCTGAGCGCGTAACTGCTCATCATCTAGGATTTTATGCCCCCACTCCACAACACTCTGCGCTATTTTATGCCGCAAGGGTGAGTGTGGGTCACTCGCTGCCTGAGTAAGCGCCTGTGTGCCATAGCGCCATGCTGCTTGGGTTGCTTCCTGAACTGAGCGAGAGTTCATGATGTCTGTCTTTATATCTTCAACGCGCCCAATCATGACGGGATCATGCTGCAAGTCCTCAGCAAATTGCTGAATAAACCGCTCTAATGCTGCTCGCGCCTCATGGTTTTTATCACTCACGACGCTTTGTGTCCACGATACCAACTCTTGATAGATTTTTGCTCCGACAAGGTCATTGACAAATTTTGGTGCCCACTTAGGTGCCCGCTCCCCTGAGAGGCGGTGAATCAGATCCTCACTTGCCACTGCTTTTTTATGTGCCCACTGCACAAACTCATCAATAATGGGTGCCACTTTTCCTTCATGAATAAGCTGCTCAAGCACCTTGCCAGCTGGTGGCCCCCATTGTGGCTGTGCCAATTTCTCGATCAGCACGGTGTTGATAAGTGCTTCGGCATCACGCGGGTCAAGATTATCCACTACGCGGACAATAAACTTTCCCACTTCGCGAGAAACTTTCTGCGCATGAGTTTCCACAATCATCCACTGGGCTATCCGGTGCGGTATCTGCGCTTGAGCTACCTTCTGCGTAATCAATGTGGTGTTGAGAAAGTTGTCACTCACAAAACTACTCAGCGCTGCCCCTACTTGATCCTTTTTATTGCGAATAAGCGCTGTGTGCGGGATTTTCAGTCCCAGTGGGTAGCGAAATAATGCGGTGACAGCGAACCAATCGGCAAGACCGCCAACCATACCGGCTTCTGCTGCTGCTCGCACAAACCCGACCCATGCCCCACTGCCACGCGTCTCCAAGAACCGACAGGCAAAAAAGACCAGGGCAGCAATGATGAGCAAGCCGGTGGCAATGGCTTTATGCCGTGCCAACGCTTTCCGACGTGCCACTTCGTCTTGAGCACTAAAACCAGGCATCTCTGCTGCTTGCATGATGGTTATACGCCCCTCATAGGTGTGGTCACAGTTGTAGTTTCGGAGCTTTCTGGGTGAGTATTTGACGGTTGGGTAGAAGATGACTGTGCGTAGTACCAGAAACTCACTGCTGTTAACGCAGTGATGAGTGCACTGAGGATTAAAGTAATTTTGCGCATGATATGTCCATCATAGGTCAAAAGAAAAATCGGGCTGTAATAACGCGTGGGGCGTTATTATCGGCTTGTTTATTCTTGTTGATCTGTAGTGATGCTGATTTTCAGACACACTTTTTGCTACTTATCCCGTAGGTACCCCCGTCGAGCTGACCACCGCGCTCCTCAACCTCCTCCCCCACCCCCTCGATACGGACGCCCTCGCGCGCCTCGCAGCGCTCGTAGTGTACTGCGACGTCGGCCACATCACCACCGAGACCGACTGCCCAGGCAGGCGACCCCGCTAACAGCAAAAGAGGCTCCATCCCAGGACCGTAATCCTAGAGCAGAGCCTCTCCACCAGGTGGCGTCGCCACGTAGCTCCCCATGCAGCCAGCAAGCGCTACGTCACGATTGCCAGAAACACGACACCTAAAACACTCCGCCGCCACGCATTTTAGAGTCAAACACCTTCACAAAAACGTCCGATGCCCAGCAGTAACTGAACTCGCCAAGACAGGACAGAAAATTTATGCAACAATGGCTCCACTCCGGTAAATCACTGGAGAACACACCCACGAAAGGAAATGTGCATGAGCAAGCACTTTAAGCAGCGCTTCGCTGCTATCGCTCTCGCTCTCGCCGTCCCTGTCACCAATACGGCTATCGCTTCTGCCACGCCCAAGGCAGAAGAAACTCAAGAGCAGCAGGTAACCAATCAGCAGGTCCTCGACGCCTCTGAGGCCGTCAAGGAAGAGCTCCGCCGCCAGGGCGTGCCCGAGAACGAGGTCCCCACGGTGACGACCTACGGCGTCCGCGGCTGGGCCGCCGGGCCCGGGGCGCGCCTCATTTCCCTTGTCCTACTCTAAGTATCTTTGAGGTGAAATGAAAAGTAGATTTTATTCTGCCATATCTGGAATTGCAGTATCCACGTCCATCATTACGGCATTTAACTACGGACAGCCCCAAAATGAAACTTTTCTAGTTCCACTGATGATAACTTCAATCATCATGGGTATATGTTTCATTTTTCAGGTGTCGCATGTTGAGTCGATAGAGCGCAAGAGGGAAGGGCTCAATTCTAATCTGATCCTGTTTTCAGCGAGCGCTTTGATGGTTGCTATTCTGTTTAAGATAGCAGAAATGGCAGGTTAACCACGTCTAAGTAGGGGGAGGGCATGAGGTCCTCCCCTACTTATTTCATGTCTCCCTGCAACACTTCGGGCACCGGCGGGCGGGGGTTAAGTAGCAAAAAGTGTGTTCGGTCGGCGTGTCGCCAGCCGGACATTATGCGTTAGCGGAGATGTCCCTTTCTGATTCCTATGGAGTGGGAGTATTCGGTTGGGATAGCGTTGTCATAGAAGGTTGGGCGACCTGTTTCAGGGTCAGCTTTGTTGATGTCTTCTAGAACAAGATCGGATACTTTGGCGAGTTGATCTTGTCCGAAATTGCACTGCTTGGCGATTGTTAAAGGATCGTCAGGCAGCTGTGTTTTTGTGTGCAGCCACCACTCCAACATTTTTCGTTGATGCTTCCCACCACGACCGCGGTGGGCATCTGCTCGTCGTTTCAGTTCTGCGTTGATGCCACCTTCGAGACAGTTTGTGGTGGATGCCCACCGTGTTGGTTGCACCGCCTGAGGTGGTGGCTTCAGATAGGCAAACAACCAGTTGTTGCGCACAAGGTGCAGCAGGGAATTGTAGGCCTGTGTTGATTCGGTCGTGGCCCAGTGCCAAGCGATGGCATGATCGATGCTTGCTGCGATCAGTAGGCACCCGGCTTTGGTGTAGGTGCCGTCGATGAAGATTTGGTCGTAGATGCGATGGGGGTCTGGTTGGTTGGGGACGTCGATGAGCCAGAAGTTGGCGAATCGGCGGGTTAGTGTCCATCGGCTGACACCGCGGTGTGCGGTGACGTCGGTAAGAGATGCTGTGCCGGTGATGTAGGTGTGGAAGTCTGTGAAGTCGCGGGTGAGTGTTGTGTCAGTGCGGCGTCGGGTAAGTGAGCTTGAGTATGTGGGGTCTTTGCATCGCTAGCGGGTTGTTCCTGTGCTGGTGGTTCCGTTTTTCTTTATGTGCCTTGTGCATACTGGGCATCGTGGGTGGTTGGTAGGCATGCAACGAGTTAATCAACTCGTTGCATAGCACATGCCGGTGCGTGGGGCGTTATTATTGGCTTGTTTATTCTTGTTGAACTGTAGTGATGCTGATTTTCAGACACACTTTTTGCTACTTATCCCGAAAATCGGGTTCCATGCTCCCGCTGAGACACGGGGCATGAACCCGATTTTCTAATATAGCTTGAAACTATTTTTTAGTTTACTCGACCTGTTTCTGCACGGTACTGGCGGTACTTGCTGCGCCCATAGTGGATAGCACCAAAACCACCAACCAAACAGGCAAGAGTCAAAATACCACCGAAAACGGCAAAGAATACCCATCGACCGGATTCTGCGCTGTACTCCGAAGGAATAGCCAAGCCATACACTAAGGTACCCATGCCTATCAAAGAGGTGAGGATGAGCCCCATCCCAGCCCAGGTAGCAAAACGACGCAATGAAGAATGCGGTGCATAGAGACTCGATGGATCATAGCCATCAATGTAGTGCGGGCGATCAGCAAAAACTGGGTAGCTCGTCCCGCTAATTTTTACACTCTCGGACATGAGAATCTTTGCCTTTCCGTAGCTAGGTGTTACGCCTAGAAAATACCATCAAGCTCCAGTGTAGCTTAGTTATCTTTACCTGTGAAGAATGCGCGAGCACGTTCTTTATTGATTGCCGCCACAGCAGTGAGCGGAATACCCGCAGGACACACATCAGCGCACTCGCCATAAAGAGAACAATGACCGAAGTTCGTTTCCAACTCATCAATCATCTTGCGCGCACGACGTCCACGCTCGTTCTTACCCAGTGGTAGGAGTGAGAGATGAACAAGTTTTGCACCAGTGTAAAGGTGTGCTGCACCATTTGGACACGCTGCAACACAAGCACCACAACCAATGCAAGCTGCGTGGTCGAGGGCAAACTCAGCAGTTTGGTGAGTCACGTGCAAGGTATCTGCGTCTGGTGCAGTACCTGCATCCATAGAAACATAACCACCCTGTTGCATTACTCGGTCTAGTGCTGAGCGATCCACAACCATATCTTTGATGATTGGGAAAGCAGCAGATCGGAATGGTTCGATCTTGAGGGTAGAGCCATCAGCAACATTGAGCAAACGCTGCTGACACGCTGGTTGGTTTTGTTCTAAACCATGTGGGCGACCATTAACCATCAAACCACACGTACCACAGATACCTTCACGGCAGTCAGAGGCGAAAGCAAAAGGCTCTTTGCCTTCTTCGATTAATCCAGAGTTTACGTGGTCAAGCAGCTCCAAGATGGACATTTGTGCCACAGCGTCTTCGACGGTAATGGACTCGAAATGACCTTCGTGGTTCGGACCGGCCTGACGCCAGATTTCAAGATGTAGTTTCATTACTTGTAATTCCTTGTCATCAGCGGGATCGATTCGAAGGTGAGTGGTTCAGCGTGACGGATGAATTCGCCCTCCGCTTTACCTGGCTCCCATGCAGAAACGAAGCACCAGTTTTCGTCGTCACGCTCAGCCTCGCCTTCTGGGGAGAGGTGATCGTCTCGGAAGTGTGCACCACAAGATTCATCGCGGTCAAGTGCATCAACGCACATGAGCTCGCCGAGATCAATGTAGTCAGCAACACGATTTGCATATTCTAATACCTGGTTCATCTCATCTGGAGTACCAGTAATGCGCATATTCTCCCAGAAGTCTTTACGCAATGCGCGGATCTTTTCGATACCAGACTTAAGGTCTTCGATATTACGTGCCACACCACAGGAGAAGTAGAGGATTTCACCAAGCTGACGGTGATAATACTCTGGACCATGTGGATTATCCCCACGGATATTCATGAGCTTGTCGATACGAGCCTGAGCACGCTGCAAGGCTACTTCTACCTCAGGCGCATCAAGTGGCAATACTGCCTCACCAAGGTGCTTAGCCAAGTAATGAGGAACGGTAAATGGCAAGGTGAACCAACCATCTACGGAAGCAGACAGCAAGGAGTTTGCACCTAGACGGTTTGCGCCGTGGTAAGTCCACGATGCTTCACCTGTTGCGAAAAGACCATTGATGGAGGTCATTTCGTTAAAGTCTGTCCATAGACCGCCCATAGTGAAGTGGCAGGTTGGTGCAATACGCATTGGTGTGGTGAATGGATTTTCACCAATTGCCTCTTCATACATTTGGAAGAGGTTGGAGTAGCGCTCACGAATTGTTCCAGCACCAAGACGCTCAATTGCGTCACGGAAGTCGAGATACGCGGCATTGTGTAGTGGACCTACACCAAGACCTTGGTTAATTTGCTGTGAGATTGCACGTGAGGCAACGTCGCGAGGCACAAGGTTACCGAATGCTGGGTAACGGCGCTCGAGGAAGTAATCACGCTCTTCTTCAGGGATAGTGTTTGGGTCGCGGTCGTCATTTGGTTTGATTGGCGACCACACACGACCGTCGTTACGCAAAGACTCAGACATCAAAATGGTCTTTGACTGCCATTCAGAGTTCACTGGCAAACCAGTTGGGTGGAACTGAATGAAAGATGGGGAGGCAAAATAAGCACCTTGCTCATACGCACGCATAATTGCAGAAGCATTGGAGTTCTTTGCCAAAGTCGACATATGGTAGACGTTTCCGTAACCACCGGTCGCAAGAATGACTGCGTGTCCTGTGTGGGCGCTAAGCTCACCAGTGATGAGATTGCGCATAATCAGACCTTCGCAGCGTTTCTGACCATCTTTTTCGGTAGTGATGAGATCAACCATCTCATTGTGGGTGAAGATCTCAACAGAGCCAAGATGAATCTGGCGCAGCAACGCGGAAGTAGTGGAAAGCTGTAGCTGCTGACCTGTTTGACCACGAGTGTAGTAGGTACGGGAAACCTGCACACCACCGAAAGAACGAGTAGCAAGGGTTCCGCCATACTCGCGAGCAAAAGGTGCACCAATTGCATTCATGTGATCGACTACACGAGCAGATTCATAAGCAAGGCGCCAACAATCTGATTCACGGCAACGGTAGTCGCCGCCTTTAACGGTATCTTTTGCATGGCGATAAGCGCTGTCGTTATCGACTTTCTTACCGCGAGCCGAGTTCACACCACCCTGAGCAGCAATGGAGTGCGCACGACGTGGTGCGTCATGGTAGGTGAAAACTTTAACATCATAACCAAGCTCACCAAGTGCAGCAGCAGCTGCTCCACCAGACAAGCCAGTTCCTACTACGAGAATTCGGAACTTACGACGGTTAAGTGGTGACACAAGATCCATATGATCTTTGTGATACTGCCACATATCTTTTGCAGGTACGCCCTTTGGTTCAGCTGAATCCAAAATGCTGCCTGGAACCACTCCCGGCACAATGGAAGCTGGCTGGTTGAACTCAGGGCGAGTGCTAATTGGAGAGTGAGTGCTCATTTATTTTTACCTTTTTCGTCCTCTTGACCCTTATTGAACCAAACCTAAAGCGATGGATAACGGAATCGCGATATTGCCAATCATGACAATTGCTGGCACGAGATAGGACAGTGCAAGCAGGAAAGCACGAGTGCGTTTACCAGTGATACCTAGGTCAGATACCGCAAGGAAGATTCCGTGGCTGAGGTGTAGGAACAGCACAACCATAGCAATGATGTAGAAAATGGTTACTGGCCAACGGCTAAAACTTGCAATCATATTGGCATAAACTTCACCATGCTCAAAGCTGCTTGATGCTGCTGGCGCAACACCAACGGTGAGGTCAAGGATGTGGAAGATAATGAAAGCAAGCAGGATGATACCGGTAAGCAACATTGTCGACGTGGTGAAAGAGTTAAAACCACCAACAAGGTTAGTACGGCGGAACTTTCCACGAGATTGGCGAGAGCGCTTTGTTAGTTCTGCTGCGCCATAGATGTGGAAGATGATTGCAGCTAACAAGACGATACGGGTAACCCATAGCATGACGCCGTGTGGCAATAATGGGTACAGTATGTCTTCTTGCAACCAGTGTCCATATTCATCAATAGGTCGGCTGCCGTCTTCATATTGTGGGAGGAATACTTTTAGGTTTCCTACCATGTGGAAGACAACGAACCCAGCAAAAATGAGGCCAGTGATGGCCATAGTTAGCTTCAGAACCCAAGTAGGAATTCCCACTCGGTCACGAAGTGGTTTCTCAGTTATTTTTCCGTGGGCGATAGCATCACGGTCGATATTGTTTACAGTCATGGCACCTCCAGTGTCGGATTAACTTTATAAGCTAAGACCTCTGATAAACCACCCAACAGGTTGTTGCATAAATCACATTGGGCGCTAAAAATCCTTGTCATAGGCACAATATTAGGCAAGCCTTAACTTTAAGAAAGGTTATACAAAAAGGGGCATACCCCCGTTTAACTGCTCATTTTCACAAAGCGTAAGGTGACACGCGTGGCACCCACGCGAATCCATACCCAATGAAGAAGTCACATAGATTACACCCTTTTGGAATCAATCAAAATATCTATACGACTCAGCTTTGCATCTCTCACAACTCACGTCGATACTGGCAATACTATTGCCGCCACCATCACCGTCGTGTGCTCACCTAAATTAAGCAAAAAAGACCTGTCCACCCTTGATGTATTACATCAAGGGTAGACAGGAATAAGCAGTAGGAACCTCGTGGTTCCAAGCCCCCCTACTAGAGGTTAATCATGTGCCCCATAATTCCCTCTGCAGCTTCTTTCATTGCCTCAGAAAGAGTTGGGTGTGTATGAACATTGCGCCCAATTTCCTCAGCAGTAAGGTCAAAGCGCTGCGCAAGAGTAAGTTCCGGCAAAAGTTCAGAAACATTAGCACCGACCATATGAGCACCAAGTAATTCACCAAACTCGGCATCAGCAATGATTTTCACGAAACCAGCCGACTCAGCAAGACCTTGCGCTTTACCATTAGCTGAAAATGGGAATGTTGCCACTTTGATTTCACGATCAGCGAATTTCTCTTTCGCTGCATCCTCGGTATACCCAAAGGAGGCGACCTGTGGATTACAGAATGTTGCACGCGGCATCATCATATAATCGCCCAGCTCTTGAGTCTCAGCACCAGCGATAGTTTCTGCCGCCACAACTCCCTGAGCCTCTGCAACGTGTGCCAACTGCAATTTAGCGGTGACGTCACCAATTGCATAAATATGTGGCACATTAGTGCGCATACGATCGTCGATAGCAATAGCACCACGTTCAGTCAGTTCTACACCAGTGTTTTCTAGACCATAGCCCTCAACGCGTGGCGCAAAACCAATAGAAACCATAACGCGATCCGCTTTGAGCGTATCGGATTTAGAACCGTCCTTGGACTCCACATCCACCTCGACGGAGGAGCCATTATCACGAATAGCTGTGGTTTTATGTCCGGTAAGTAGCGTAACGCCCAGTTTCTTGTATTGCTTTGCAATTTCCTTGGATACGTCTTTATCCTCATTAGGCAACACACGATCCATGAACTCTACAATGGTTACCTTAACGCCATAGTTAGCAAGAACATAGGCAAATTCCATACCAATGGCACCCGCACCGACGATAACCATAGACTCTGGAGCTTCCGACTTAAGAATCTGCTCCTCGAAAGACAGGATATTGCCACCAATTTTAATACCTGGCAAAGAACGAACTACCGAACCAGTAGCGATAATACAATTATCGAAAGTAATAGTTTTACCAGCATCTTTACCCTCAGAAATTTCGAGAGTATGCGCATCCTGGAACACGCCGAAGCCATCAATCTCGGTAATACCATTCTTCTTCATCAAATAATGGACACCTTTAACAATTCCCTCAGAAACCTTGCGGGAACGTGCATGTGCCACACCAAAATCAAAGGTTACGTCGCCAGAAATACCGAAAGTTTTTGCCTCATGATTAAAAATATGAGCTACTTCCGCATTCTTTAATAACGCCTTAGAAGGAATACACCCGACGTTAAGGCATACGCCACCCCAATACTGCTTCTCGACGACAGCTACTTTCTTTCCAAGCTGAGCCGCACGAATAGCCGAAACATAACCACCAGGGCCTGCACCCAGCACTACTACATCATAATGTTCAGTCACCCTTACTAGGATACGGAAAAGCAATGATATTGTCTCGCCCGGGAGTCCATAAGGGTATTTTTCTCGTCTCATAGTGACTCTACTAAGCCCTTTCGGGGGCAAAGCTCACAGAATATCTAGAATATCTGCAGAACATAAAGAAACATGAGACACACACGCAACATACGTATTGCATGTGCAGCAGATTTGCTTATAGTCAAGAGAAAATAATCATGCTAGATTTTTAACGTCACTTGCACACGTATGCTACCCATCCACTCACAGCAGTGGCGTAACGCATGGGCACTGTCAGCCGACTATGTCTATAGCGTCTATAGCAACCAGTAGAGATTCCTTGCGTTTCAGGAAAGATGAAAATCACAATGATACTCACCCGATTTTTCAGAAACACCTCGTATGCGCTCAGCGCTGCACTTGTAGCATTGATTCCCTCAACATTCTGTGCAGCACACACCCAAGAGCAAGAATCAACGCCAACCAACGCATTGGCAACAATTACGCAGGTCACAGTCTCTGAGCCGACTCCACAATGGCGCAATAAGCTAGATGGTGATCGGGTAGTAGAAATGGTGGCATCATCGCCGGCAATGAATGGTCGTCAGATACCACTCGTGGTTATTAAGGCAGCTCAACCTCATCGCCCCACTATTTATCTGCTCAATGGTGCTGATGGCGGCGAAGGCAATGCCAACTGGATTGCGCAGACAGATGTCATAGACTTCTATCGAGACAAAAACGTTAATGTAGTTATCCCCATGGCAGGAAAATACTCCTACTACACCGACTGGCTACAAGAAGTGCCTCAGCTAGGGGGCAAGCAGCGTTGGGAGACTTTTCTCACCAAGGAACTACCAGGTGCCATTGAAAAAGAATTATTAGCAAATGACAAACGTGCCGTCGTTGGTATGTCGATGTCTGCTTTGTCTTCCTTGCTATTGGCAGAGCATAATCCCGGTTTCTATGCCGCTAGTGCCGCCTTTTCTGGTTGTGCAGCAAGCGCTAGTCCTGTAGCACATCAACTCATTGGGATCACCCTCGACCAAGCACATGCCACTCCTGAGCAAATGTGGGGTGCGGCAAATAGTGAGATATGGAAGCACAATGATGCACTGATTAATGCGGAAAAATTACGAGGAACAGCACTATATGTTTCTAGTTCATCCGGTATCATCGGGCAGGCAGAGTTACCTGGTCCACAAGAGAATTTCCTCGAAGGTGCTCTAGAACGCACTCCCCTATGGATTGCTGGTGGTGGCATTGAAGCAGCAAGCAATGTATGCACGCACATTCTCAAAGCAAAACTTGATGAATTAGCCATCCCGGTCACTGCCAATTTCCGCCCTACTGGTATTCACTCTTGGAATTATTGGAGTGCTGACCTGCGCGATTCTTGGCCAGTGCTCAAGCAAGCCCTAGAGAATTAGTTTTTGTACTCGCTGTTGCTTGCCCCTGGCGTCGAAAAGCAAAAATAAGCTGGTAGTATTAGAAAACTGATGAAAAGTCTACGGCTACGCAAAACCCCTATCCCAGGAATTAAGGATGCCTACACCGGCATTGATTTTAATTTGGGTTATCATATTCGGCACTATCAGCTTGAGTTGGATTATCGTGTGGCGCCTAATTTCCTCAAGGCGCAGGCAGTATTGTCGCTGGATAATTACTTACCCTTAGCGTCACTGAGTCTTGACCTATCTCATGGGTTAAAAGTTACCGAAGTCAGTGCTCAGGGCACTGGCGGCACCAACATCACAGTAGCCAGGTTCCGGCATACTCAAGCTAAATTGCATATTCGATTTACTGAAGAAATACCAGTAGACCAGGAGTTTAAGCTCAAAATAAAATACCAAGGCAACCCTCGACCAGTGCGCAGTCCCTGGGGTTTGATTGGGTGGGAAGAACTCACCAATGGTTCCTTGGTCACCAGTCAGCCTTGTGGCGCACACAGTTGGTTCCCTTGCGACGATACGCCTGACGAAAAAGCCACCTATGACATCACAGTCACTGCTGACAGTCCATATACCGTGGTTGCTAATGGGCAACTTGTGCGTAAAACAGTCAAAGGTTCTCGTTCCACGTGGCATTATTCTTGCCCACAACCAATGGCCACTTATCTCGCGACTATCCAAATTGGCGACTACAAAAAGTATGCGCTCGGCGCCACCAAACATGGTGTCCCTGTCATTGCTTATGTTCCCGCACGCCTACACAAGGGTTTTGCTGCGGACTTTGCCGACCAAATCGCCATGTGCGAACTCTATACCGAGCTTTTTGGCTCTTATCCCTTTGATAGTTATAGCGTGGTCATCACCGAAGACGACCTAGAGATCCCACTTGAAGCTCAAGGTATCTCCATCTTTGGCGCCAACCACGCAAAAGGGGATAAGCAGTGGGAGCGTCTTATCGCGCATGAACTATCGCACCAGTGGTTTGGCAACTCGCTCGGGCTTGCTCAATGGGAAGATATTTGGCTCAACGAGGGTTTTGCCTGCTATTGCGAATGGCTGTGGTTTGAGCACTCCGCAGGAAAACCTGCTGCCCTATCCGCCCTCGAGCATTATGAGCAATTGGTTAAAAAACCACAGGATATTTTGTTAGCTAGTCCAGGCGCGCGCGATATGTTCGATGATCGTATTTATAAGCGTGGCGCTATCACTATTCATGCCTTGCGCATTCTGCTTGGCGACGATGCCTTTTTCGCCATGATTAAGCGCTATGTTCACGCTGGTCAGCATGGTGTGGTAGAGCCTATGGATCTTCTGCTTGAGTCACGCAAAGCCTGTCAAGAGTCGGGTGCTTCGGTAGAGGAGCTAGAAACTTTATGGCATAAGTGGGTCAAGGAAAAACCGTTGCCAGCTTTCCCTATTGCGGATGGACGATAATCATGTCGCTGAGAATACTTGTCACTGGTGGCGCTGGGTTTATTGGCTCAAATTATGTGCGACGCACCCTTGCCCAGCACCCGGATTATGATGTGGTGGTCGTCGATAAGCTCACGTATGCAGCTAATCCAGAGAATCTGGCGGGTCTAGGTATTGAGTTCGTCGAGGGCGATATTTGTGATGTGGATCTGATAGATCGCTTAGTTTCGCGCGTAGATGTGGTGGTGCATTTTGCGGCAGAATCGCATAATGACAACTCGTTGGCCAATCCTCTTCCTTTTGTGCACAGCAATATCATGGGCACATATACGCTGCTTGAGGCAGTGCGTAAGTATGATAAGCGCTTTCATCATATTTCCACTGATGAAGTATTTGGTGATTTAGCTCTCGACGATCCGGCTAGGTTTCATGAGCGCACCCCATACCGACCTTCTTCACCTTACTCAGCAACTAAAGCCGGTAGTGACCATTTGGTGCGAGCATGGGTGCGTTCTTTTGGAGTTGCTGCCACAATTTCGCTGTGCTCCAATAATTATGGCCCCTACCAGCATATTGAGAAGTTTATTCCTCGCCAAATCACTAATATCCTCGCCGGGTTCAGACCCAAGCTCTATGGCACGGGTGAGCAAGTGCGCGACTGGATTCATGTGGATGATCATAATGACGCGGTTAATCTCATTATCCAACGCGGACAGCTTGGGCAGAGTTATGTGATTGGTGCTGATAATGATCACATCAATAATAAGCAGGTCATTGCACTGATTTGCGAGTTGATGGGCAAAGACCCAGATTATGTTGAACATGTTGCTGATCGCCCAGGCCACGACCAACGTTATGCAATGGATTCGACGAAAATACGCCAGGAATTAGGGTGGCAGCCACGCTTTACCGATGTAGAACATGGAATGCGCCTGGGCTTGGCAGATACTATCGCATGGTACCGGGAGCACGAGTCATGGTGGCGAGCACATAAGGAAAAAGTAGAGCAGCGTTATAGCGCGCAAGGACACTAGGATCACTAGGAGCAAGAAATGACCATCTCAGGGGATACACCTATGGTGTTTTCTGCACCTTTGGGCGCGCACTATGTGTCCGAGATCGACGGCTTAATGATTTTCCAGCTCAGTGTGCATGGGGATCACCGAGGCTGGTTTAAGGAAAATTGGCAACGCGAAAAGCAACTCAAACTGGGATTACCCGATTTTTCTCCGGTGCAAAATAACATCTCCTATAACGCCCAGGCAGGAGTAACCCGTGGGTTGCACGCCGAGCCGTGGGATAAATACATTTCCGTTGCTTCGGGGAAAGTCTTTGGTGTGTGGTGCGATTTACGCCCCCACTCGCCTACGTATAAACAAGTCTATAGCACCATCATCACCCCAGATAAGAGCGTTTTTGTACCGCGTGGGGTCGCCAATGGATTCCAGGCTCTAGAACCTACTACGTACACATACTTGGTTAATGAGCATTGGTCCCCCGAGGCCTCTTATGCCTTTGTCAATATCGCTGACCCCGCTTTGGGCATCGACTTTCCCATCCCTCTTGAGCAGGCAGAACTTTCCGAAAAAGATCGTCATCATCCTTTGCTTGCCGACGCCCAACCAGTGCCAGAACAAAAGATCCTGGTATTAGGGGCAGGTGGACAACTTGGTAGCGCGCTCAAGGACGTACTGCCGCAGGCGGAATATCTCAACCGAGAAGAATTGGACATCAGCCATGCAGCAGAGGTGGATTGGCCTTGGAGTCAGTACCACACCATTATCAATGCAGCTGCTTATACCAATGTCGATGCGGCACAGCAGGAAGTGGCACAGGCGTGGCAGAGCAATGCCCATGCCGTTGCGACACTCAGCGAAATTGCGCGGCACTATCGCATTACCTTGGTGCATATCTCTAGCGATTATGTCTTTGACGGTAGCGTCGAAAGCCATGATGAGGAAGAACTGCCCAGCCCGCTCAATGTATATGGTCAGTCCAAGGCGGCAGGCGATTTAGCTGCGAGTTTATGCCCGAAGCATTATATTGTGCGCACGAGTTGGGTGGTGGGTAATGCGAAAAACTTTGTGAGCACGATGGCAGAGTTGGCGCTGGCTGGAAAAACAGTGCACGTGGTCGATGATCAGTATGGTCGTCCGACTTTTACCCACGATTTAGCTGCGGGGATTGCACACCTATTGCGCTCAAAGGCACCTTATGGAGTGTATAACCTGAGCAACTCTGGCGAGATCACCACATGGTATGAGTTAGCGCAGCGTACCTTTGCTGCGGTGAGTCAGAAAACTGGGGGCTGCGATGGAACTGTGCAGCCAATTAGCACTGCTCGGTATTGCGTCGATAAGCCTGGTTATGCACCACGACCGAGCCATTCCGCCTTGGATCTGCGTAAGATCCGCGGCACGGGTTTTACGCCTCGCTCTTGGCAAGAGGGATTAGAGGACTATCTTGAGCAGTATATGCAACAAGCACAAGCATTAGCTCGTGTGGCTAAGGAGGAACACTAAGTGAAAGGCATTATTCTTGCTGGTGGATCTGGTACCCGGCTGCACCCAATTACTCAAGGCATCTCAAAGCAACTCATGCCGATTTATGACAAGCCCATGATCTACTATCCGCTCACCACGCTTATTCAGGCTGGTATCCGCGATATTCTCATTATCACTACCCCGCAGGATCAACAGCATTTTATTCGTTTGCTTGGCGACGGCTCCGCATGGGGATTGTCGCTCAGCTATGCTATTCAGCCTCAGCCTGACGGTTTGGCGCAGGCATTTTTGATTGGTGAGCATTTCATTGGCGACGAGAGCGTGGCGTTGGTGCTGGGCGATAATATCTTCTACGGCTCGCAATTTTCTGCCACTCTCGCAGGGTGCCATGAGCCAGAAGGCGGCATTGTCTTTGCCTATGAGGTTGCAGATCCGCAGCGTTATGGTGTGGTGGAGTTTGACGATCGCGGTAGAGCATTATCTATTGAAGAAAAGCCCTCAATGCCAAAGTCGCACTATGCAGTGGTAGGGCTATATTTTTATGACAATACTGTGGTTGATATTGCACGTGATATTCGCCCGTCGCCGCGTGGTGAACTAGAGATCACCCATGTTAATGACGTGTATTTGCAGCGTAAGCAGCTAGAGGTAAAGCGATTGCACCGTGGTGATGTGTGGCTAGACACGGGAACTTTCGATTCTATGAGTGAAGCATCGAGCTACGTGGAGGTCATCCAAAAACGTACTGGAATTGTTATCGGATCACCTGAAGTTGCTGCTTATGAGGCGGGTTTTATTGATGCCGAGCAAGTCAATCGCCTAGCACAACCTTTGTTGAAGTCTGGTTATGGGCAGTACCTACTCGCGGCGCTGTCATGATTTCCGTTAGTATCTATTGCGTAGGAAAAAATAAGAAATAGCTGAGAAATATACTCAGGGATATTTTTAAGGAAAAAGCACTTTATGGCTCAGGAAAAAGCACAACAGAAACCGCACCTTACCCCAGCACTATGGGCACTGATTATCTCGCTGATTGTCTTGGCTGGCACTGCAGGTTTCTTGGGAGGGCGTGCGAGTGTCACCACAGCTGACACACAAGCTGCTCAGAACTTGGCTCAAACCGACAAGAAATCCACCGGCAAAACCGCTGGGAAGAAACCTAAAGCCGGTACTCAAAAGCAAAGCACCAACCCGAAAGACCTAGACCCATTCATCTATGGTCCTGGTGGGGAACCAAGCCCAGAAAATGTTACCGCTGTCCACCGACGCAACCCAGAGGATCCTTTTGCAATCGGTCCTGTGGATGCTCCCGTAGTTATTTCTGAGTTCTCTGACTTTGAGTGCCCATTCTGCTCTACCTTTGCCAACCAAGTGCTGCCAGAAATCATTGACACATATGTCGATGCTGGGCTAGTACGCATTGAGTGGAATGACACTCCGGTCAATGGTCCTAATGCCATTGCTGCTGCTAAAGCAGGGCGTGCCGCAGCTGCTCAAGGCAAGTTCAATGAGTTCGCCAAGGCGTACTATACTGCATCAAAGAATATCAATGGGCACCCTAATTTCACCCAAGCTGACTTCGAGCGTTTTGCACAAACCGCCAAGGTAGCCGACATGGATAAGTTCCGCACCCAAGCCACTGACAGCACTTTCGACGAAGTGGTCGAAGAAGCAAAGAATTACGCTACTGCCATCGGAGTCAGCGGCACTCCTTCCTTCTTGATTGGCGAACAATACCTCAGCGGTGCACAAAAAGCAGAAACATTCATGGAGATTATTGAGCAGCAACTTGAGCAGGCTGCAGATAAGCAAACCACAGGCAAGAGCGCTGAGAAGAGCACCGACAAAAGCACCGAGAAAAAGAAAAACAAGTAAGAATAGGTGAAGAGTTAGCTGTGACTGATATTGGAATGTTCAGTGCTTTTCTTGGCGGTGTACTAACCCTCATCAGCCCCTGCTCAGCACTGCTCCTACCAGGATTTTTCGCCTACGCGTTCCAAGGATTAACCGGACTACTCGCCAGAACCTGTGTGTTCTTCCTTGGACTATGCACAGTGCTGATTCCTATCGGCATTGGTGCAGGAACATTCGGCGCTTTCTTTGCCCAACACAAAACCCAGCTCATCAGTATCGGCGGTGTGGTAATGATCGTGCTAGGACTTATCACATTCTTTGGCGGTGGTTTTACGCTCCCCGGTCTATCCAGCCTGGCACAAAAAACCCAGCAACGCGGTACCAGCTGGATCACCACTTTTCTGCTCGGCATGGTCTATGGGTTCTCTGGTTTTTGCGCAGGACCATTACTTGGTGCAGTGCTCACCACCGCTGTTATAGGCGGCAATAGTCTCTATGGCGCACTCGTTCTCGTGTGCTATGCCTTGGGAATGTGCGCGCCACTGTTTGTACTTTCCTGGATCTGGCAGCGGTTCGACGTCGGCTCCTTGGCATGGTTACGTGGCAAAACCATTACTGTGGGTAAAATGCAGCTCAACTCCATCAGCATGATCTCAGGCGCTATGTTCATTGTGGTTGGTTGCTTGTTCTTTTTCACTCATGCAACCGCTACGCTACCGAGCATAATCAGCACCGACACCCAATTTGAGATTCAACAGTGGGTTGCCGAGATCGGTGAAAAGATAAACAACCTCACGGTGGTGTTCGGAATAGCGCTCTTGGCTGTGATTATTTTTGGAATTCGTGTGTTCAAGGAAAGCAAACAGTCTGAGAAATAAAACTTAACCACCAGCACAATAACAAACGTTTAATCGGTGGTACAGACTTACAGACAAATATCTAGCAAAATCTTGCCAAAACCATTGCGCAGCAGTATTGAGTTGTTTATTATTGAAGTTGAACCCTAGGGAATCGCCGTTCCCTAGAGTTAGTGAGTTGCCTCTCTAGTTAAAAAGTTCCTGCAAGAACTTAACTAGAGCAGTAACAAACTTCAGGACTCCAGTCGCTAGTTCTATTTTTTCTACTTTGCTAGCGGTGGAGTCTTTTCTGTTGTCACTGGTAACAGGCTTCTCACCATGTGGTTCCTCACCTTTAGTAGCCATGATGGCTCCTCTCGGCTTGTGCTTTCCCCTGGCGAACAGGGGCGGGTGATTCAACCCAAGCGAGGAGCTGCGAACCCGCCCGCCAGAGAAGGAATTAAAGATAATTCACCGCTAGTTAGTTTAGCAAAAATAATTATGTAGACAATAGTGATTGTTGCCCCCAAAAGCACAAGAGATCAACCAAAAACGTATAACATCCCCCGTAGCTGCGCTATCAGCTTTCTATAGCATGAGTAAAGGGGTGGTGATTTAACACCACCCCTTTTAGCGTCTCCTAATGCATAGCCGACGCCTGCTGGTTTCCAGTGGAAGGAACTTCGATTTTCAGAGCAATAATTGCTAGTGCCAAGATGAGGGTCACAGCAGAACCAAACCAGAATGCGACCTCAATACCGTGCCCCACAATATCCGCGGTGATCTTTGCCATCTGCTCCGCAGCAGGACCAGCTGCCGCACCAGCATCATCAGCCGGCGCACCATGCCCACCGCCAGAAGGAGCAGCCACATCGCCAAGCCCCAAAGACTTAGCATGCTGAGAGGAACCGTAAGTCATCACAGCAACAAAAATTGCAGTACCAATAGCGCCAGCAACCTGCTGGAATGTGTTAAGAATAGCCTGACCGTGTGAGGCCAACCGATCCGGAACAGCAGCCAAAGCATTAGACATCAACGGCGTGAGCATAAAACCAACACTCATATTCAGCAAAATAGCCAAAATAATTAAATGAACCAGAGCACCCTTATCCCCCAAGCCCTCAAACCAGCTCTGCGTACGCGACACATTCGCAAAACCCAACATAGACAAAAACAACACAATCGCACCAGGAATAATCAACGGACGCGCACCACGCTGATCATACAAACGCCCCACCACAGGCCCCATCACAGCCATAATCAAACCACCAGGTAAGCTCACCAAACCAGTAGCCTTCTGAGACATCCCCAACACATTCTGCGCATACAACGGCATCAAAATAATAAAACCGAAAAGCATCGAAAAAGCCACAAGCATGAACACCATAGACAGCACATACTCACGGGATGACAGCGGAGCAAGGTTCAACAACGGCTCCTTACCCGTTGATTGTTCATTGTGAGCCATGACCAGTTGGCGTCGGAAAAAGACAAAAAGAACAGCCAAACCAATAACCATGAACGCAACACGATCCCACGGAACACCATGAGGCAACTCAGACATACCCGCAATTCCATACAACGTTACGGAAAAGCCCACAGCGGACAACATCACGGACACAACATCCAGATACGGGCGAGTTGGCTCCTCAAAATTACGCACCTGCACAGCACCAACAACAAGAGCAACCAGCACCAGCGGGATCACCAAACCGAAAATCCAACGCCAACCCAAAGACTCCAAAACAATGCCAGAAAAAGTAGGGCCAAGCGCCGGTGCCGCAGCAATAACCACAGTCACCAAACCGAAAACAGAACCACGGCGTTCAACAGGAACCAGGCGCATGATGGTAGTCATCAGCAAAGGCATCACCAACGCAGTACCTGTCGCCTGAACCACACGCGCCACCAGCAACACAGCGAAATTAGGAGCAACCACCGCAATCGCCGTACCGATAAGAAAAGAAACCAATGCAGCGATATAAATGCTGCGCAGGGTAAAACGCTGCATGATGAAACCCGTCATGGGGATCACCACGGCCATCGTCAACATGAAAGCAGTGGTCAGCCACTGGGCCACAGACGCAGTGACATTAAACTCTTCCATCAAAACAGGCAACGCAACAGACAAAGTGGTTTCATTAAGAATCACCACAAAAGCCGCGGATACTAAAATGCCGATGAGTAAACCAACATTGACCTCTTTATTTCCAGAGTCTTGTTGCTGAGATTCAGACATGATTTTCCTAGTGCTTTCTATACGGTAAGTTTTCTGCACAATCACACAAACGGAAAAGTTCCCCTTTTCACAAAGTGTGATAATACGGAGAGACTCTCCTTTTTGCAAAAGATAGGAATAACCAGCTAAATCAGTCTCTTTGCCACACCAGCACCCCTAGATAATTCCACGTTCCCGCGCCACGGCAACGGCAGCTGTTCTGTTATTGACCCCTAACTTGTCAAAAACGTGCCCCATGTGGGTCTTGATGGTGGCTTCGGTCAGTACCAATTCACGTGCAATGGCTTTGTTGGATTTCCCCTCACTAGCAAGCCGTAGCACGTCTAGTTCACGGGCGGTGAGTTTTTCATAGGGGTTGGCAAGCCTTCCGATGACTTTGCCCATCACGGCAGAACTCATCACAGTTTCTCCACGTGCTGCGCGTTGGATACCGTCTACTAATTGTTCGGGTCCGCAGTCTTTGAGCAGGTACCCTACCGCTCCAGCACTCATAGCACCCAGTACGTCGGAGTCTGTGCTGTAGTTGGTTACCACCAGTACTTGTGGTGGTGTGGGCAGGGCGCGTAGTTGGCGGGTTGCCCACACACCGTCGCCTTCGCTGTCTCTGGGGGTTTCACCGAAGCGAAGATCCATGAGCACCACGTCTACTGGGTGTGTACTGCAATATTCTACGGCGGCGCGGGCACTTCCCACGCTGGCGTGTACTTCTATGCCTGCGTGCGGGTGTGTGCTCAGCATAGCTTCGAGCCCTGCTCGGACCATGGGGTGATCATCGACGATGAGAATACTGGTCATGTTGGTATCTCCACTGATATGCCGCAGCCGTGCCCTGGTTCTGATTCTATGGTCATTGTTCCTCCCAATGCGCGTGTTTTGCGTTGGATGGCTGCTAGTCCAACAGGCGAGAACTGGGTTGACACCACATCCATGCCACGCCCATTATCAACGACGTCCACCGTGAGCGTTTCTGGCTGGTAGGTCAGGGTCACGCGTGCCGCGGTAGCATGAGAATGTTTGACCACATTAGACACTAAGGACTGGGTGATTCTTAAGATTTCCTGTTGTGTTTTTTGCGGTATGGTGCGGATTGTTCCATCGACGCCGAATTGGAGCTTTTCTCCCATAGGGGTCGTGTCCACTATTTGTTGTAGTGCGAAGGGTAAATCTCCACGTTCAAGAGATGGAGATTGCAGGGCTGCGATGATGCGGCGTGTTTCTTCTAAGTTGTTCTCTGCGGTGTTTCTGGCCAGGCGTAGATCCTGCAGTATCTGTGGGTCTGTGAGTGTTTCCTCAGCTAAACGACGCTCCGCAGAGAACAATAGCATCTGGATAGACACGAGTCCTTGTGCCACAGTGTCATGTATTTCCCCTGCTAGGCGCATACGTTCAGCGGCGGCTGTTTCCCGGCGCAACATTCGGAATCCAATGCCTAGGCCAATGGCTACTACTGCCCCCATGATCGGGCCAATCACTCCACCGACTGTCCAGCCTTTGGAATACGCCAGTGCTCCAATGGCGATGATGGTTACCGCACTGACCGCAGGGATTGCGGCGCGCATGGGGAGGAAACGGATCAGCAAGAAGAATAGTGCGAAAGCAATAAATGCTGCGGTGGGTGCGCTCGCAAGGAGTACCGCCCAAGCTCCCACCACCAGCAGGAGCCATAACCCACGTGGACGCAGCCACATTCCCACAATGTAGATGAAGCAGAAAGCTGCTAGAGCCCAGCTCATACCATCTTTCACCAGGGTCACTAACGCCAGTAGTGCTACGAGGAAATGGAGCCCATGCCCTAGGAATACCCATGCTCGATCCAGTTTGTTCACCATGATGTGTCCAGCCTATCTCAGGCATATGGTGGCTACCTCACCCAAAAGTATGAAAAGAAGAACACCCTTAGACCCGATGTGTGTATGTGCTGTGCGCACAAGAATGGGACAGCATGAAAGGTTTTCTATTCCAGGGGCTCGCTGAATTGCGCACGGCAAAGGCGAGAACAGCTCTGATTATTACAACCGTGCTCATGATTACTCTCATGGTGACTTTTTTGAGCAGCCTCGCGGCGGGCTTGAAGCACCAGTCTGTGTCTGCTCTTGAGGAGGAGCTATCCGGCGGCAAGGGGCTGGTGATTCGTGGCACAAGCTTGTCCAGTAGCCAGCTCAGTCAGGAGGATAAAAGCAACATTCTGGGCTCGGGTGGTCGCGTGCTATATCTGGCGCGCACTCCGGAGGGGATATATCTGTCCGACGCACACACCAGCGCAAACGCAAGCACAGATGCGATCACGAACCTGGGCGGCGCTGACGGTAGAAACGCAAGCAATGCGGATAACACCGCACGCAGCACGGATCTGTTCCTGGATCATCAACCGGTCATCTGGGCGTCGGAGGAAGAGGTTGCGGCTATGCCGGGTGCGTCCAGCGTGGGAATTGTGGATAGCTCCTACCCTGGCGCGCTCAGCGGTAAAGATGCTCTCAACACTTCGGGTTCCTATAAGGGCGAGCAGCAATCCCTTGGGTTGATGATTAACCTGCTGTATCTCATATCTGCACTGGTATTGGGTGCTTTCTTTGCTGTGTGGACGGTTCAGCGTTTACGCTCCGTTGCCATCACTGCGGCCCTTGGCGCATCTCGCACAATCATTATGTTCGACGCCCTCGGTCAAGCACTCATCGTCCTCGCGGTGGGGATCAGCATGGGGGCACTGATCACGCTGGGGGTTGGTTCCCTCATCGCCGCAATCCCCATTGTGCTCAGCACACGCACCATCGTCCTACCTGCATTGATACTACTTGCGGCGGGCGTGGTTGGTGCTGCGTTGTCCATCAAGCCTGTTCTTTCTATCAATCCACGGAGCGCACTATCATGCTAGATCTACACAACATCACCCTCGATATTCAGGATGGTTCCACCACCCGTCGCCTGCTAGATAATGTCAGTTTACGCATTGAGGACGGGGAGGTTGTTGGATTGACCGGCCCATCTGGTTCTGGAAAGTCCACCCTGTTGGCGGTAGCCGCTGGTTTGCAACACCCAACCGGTGGGCGTGCAGTGCTCAATGGTTCGCTTGAATTAGCAACACCGCACGCACGCAGCCGGGTTGGTCGCAATGTTAAGGCTGGCTACAGTAGCCGATCTAGCCGCAATTCTCGGGCTAATCACGCTAGTCGGTCTGGTGCCGCTCTTCGACGCCGCACCATCGGCATTGTATTCCAACAACCCAATCTCCTGCCGGCGCTGACCGCCAAAGAACAATTGCTGGTTATGCACCGATTAGAACACCCCTTCGGGCTTAGTCGGCGGCGGTGGCGTGACAGCTCACGTCGGGCGTCGGAATTATTAGCCAACGTTGGGCTGGCGGATAAAGAAAACGCGCGCGTTAGTGAACTATCCGGTGGGCAGCAAGCACGGGTGAACCTTGCGCGGGCGCTGATGAATGACCCTCAGCTCCTGCTGATTGATGAGCCAACCGCAGCCCTGGATACCCAAGCGGCCACGGCGGTAACGGATCTAATTATGGACATCGCCCACCAGCGGCGTATCCCCGTGCTGTATGTGTCCCATGACCAGGCTCAACTAGAGCGGGTTGATCGTGTAGAGACAATGGTGGACGGGCGAATGCTGCTGCCGGTGGGGTGATTCTGGTTGAACGTCGAAAAGCGTGCAGAGCAAAGAGCAGCTTGTTATTGTAGAACAATACCGACACAACTTTGAGGGAAAATGTTTACTTTATTGCACCAGTAATTTCTCCACCACAGGTCATGCGGGGTTTTCCAGCTATGGGCAAGCGCAACGCTCCTGCCCTGACTTGTTACGCCTGCATGATATGTGTTCTCGCAAAATATCCCTCATTGCTTTTGGAGAAATCATGCAAAAAGAAACACAAGCTACACAAAGTTTTTGGGCTACCGTTCGCCAAGAACACCCAGACTATATGCGCTGGTTCATCTCAGACACCATCAGTGCACTCGGCACAGCCCTTTGCTCTATCCCGCTGTCCCTAGCCAGCCTGCACATCACGCACGACCTCACCCGAGCAGGACTCGTCGCTGCCGCCACCTCCCTAGGCTCCATGCTCATGGTCATTCCATCAGGAATGATCATCGACCACTTCGACAAGAAGAAACTACTCCGTTGCTACGGAATCACACAGTTGAGCCTATGGTCACTATTCACACTCCTGCTCGCCACCCACGCGTTCACCACCCCAACACTGATCCTCTTTGCCTTCTGCACCGGTATCACCAACGGCATCTTTGGAGGCTTAAACAACGCCATCCTGCGATTCATCATCACAGAAAACCTGTTTGTCCAAGCCCAAGGCAGAAACCAAACCCGCGACAGCACCATCTGGTTATGCGGCCTCCCACTCGGCGGACTGCTCTACAACATCTGCGCACCACTGCCCTTCCTCTGCCAAGCACTATCAGGACTCGCACCGCTATGGGCGGGCGCACGAATCACCACTTCTCTCGCCCCAACCCAACCCACTGACACCACACGCACAACATTGTGGGCCGATGTCAGATATTCACTGTCATGGATTTGGCGCTGGCGCATCATACGCACTAACTTCTGCGTCTCATTATTTTCTAATCTGGCGAACTTCTATCTCTTAGCAGCCATCGGACTCTGGTTAGCCTACCTCAACACCCCAGGATGGCTCATCGGTGTCACAACAGCCATGTTTACCATTGGGTTCATCGTCGGCGGTATCGTACAAGAAAAGCTCATCCGAATACTCCCAGGACGCAGCATTATTGCAGCTACATCACTATGGGAACTACTCTGGTATCTGTTCCTCGTGTGCTTTTCTACACACTGGGTTATTATCGCTATCACCGCTTTCTTTATCGTCATCCCCACAGTGGCACGTAATTCTTATAGCGGCAGCTACCTCATGCTCGCGTGCCCACCAGATAACATTGGAAAATGCTCCGCAGGCGCACGATTTATCATGGGAATCATGCCCATTCTCGCATCAGCAGGAGCCGGCATAATACTCTCGACGATTGGTTTTAGGCACAGTATGCTCCTATGCGCCGGGTGCGCCTTAATATCCTGGGTGCTTGCACTATCTGCTGTGTTCTACCAAAATTGACATCGAACATAACAACGAACACCCCGTTCTTCATGTCGGGGGAGGTTTTTACAATTTAAGACATGACAACCACAGACATCATTAACCAAGTCAAAGAGATAATTTCCACAGTCACACCAGAAGAACGACAACACTTGATTGAACAGCTGGAGCAGTTGTTTCACGAGCCAGAGTATGGTGAGATTCTGTCACAATGTCCACGCTGCGAGTGTGATTCCGTTGTGCGCAAAGGCACATCAAAGGGCGGGCAACGCTATTTGTGTAAAGGGTGCCAGCGCACCTTTGGACACTCCACAAACAAAGTTCTCAAAACCTCCAAACTGTCTTTAGAGACATGGAGGAAGTTCGCTGAATGTTTTATCGACGGTGTAAGTGTTCGTCGTAGTGCCGAACGCTGCGGGGTTGCTGTTGCCACTGCTTTCTTTATGCGGCACCGTGTTCTTGAGCTGGTTGAGAAAAATGCTAAAAAAGTTACGGTGAACAGGGGAAACTTAGCTTATATCGATGAAACGTTTTTCCCTATTAACTATAAGGGGGCAGCTGTGCCTGATGGTGTTAAAGCTAAAAAGCGCGGCGGGTTAAGGAAGGGGAAAAGTCAGTCAAGGTTGTTGGTTTGTGTGGTTATGGGCGTGACATCTACGGGAAGTATTTTCCATCAAATTGCTGGATACAGTAGTATTTCTAAAAATACCGCCCGCCTAGCCCTTGGTGACATTGTTACGTCTGGTTGCACTGTTATCACGGACAAAGGTTCAGGCTATGTTTCAGCGCTAGAAGAACTTGGTGCTACCCACAGGGCTTATCATTCTAAAGATGACCGCGGCAAACTTGCGCCAATCAACGCACTGCACTCTAAAACCAAACGGTTTATGAGGCGTTTTAGCAGTGTCGCCTCCAAGAACCTACACCGCTATCTATCATGGATGGAATGGATCGACAACAACACAGAACGTGAAACGCTGGATATTCTACGCCAATCCACATACACAGTTCATCGTTGCTCTATGAATAGTGAGCATATCCCACCAATGGATGATCTAACACGACGAACCATTACAGGCATGATGTAGCACGTAAAACGCCATAAACAAAGCTGGTTAATGTGCAGGAATCCTTGCTGGGATAAATGGTTGTGATACGTGGTAACTACACAACGTTATAGAAGCAATCATAGGTATGCGAAAAAAGGGAATGCCTAAAGCATTGAGTATCAATACAGTGCCTGCGCCAACCCACCGTTGGGGTTTAATGCCCTCCTTTTAGCACCAATCATATTATTAGGTTTCGGCAACTCTTGGGCAGTTGCGGTAATTGTTTCTCGTTCAATCACTGTTCGTGCAGGTGAGGGGGTTTATTGTTAGTCTATGTCAATTTTGGTAGAACACAGCATGCACTATCCCCCACACTTAAGACCATGCC
Source organism: Corynebacterium sp. sy039 (assembly GCF_007904105.1). NCBI lineage: Bacteria > Bacillati > Actinomycetota > Actinomycetes > Mycobacteriales > Corynebacteriaceae > Corynebacterium > Corynebacterium sp. sy039. Next base: position 2,034,820 of record NZ_CP042325.1, read on the forward strand.
GAAAGCAGACGATTTCGACAGCATCACCCCTTACCAGTGATTACTGCGGTCTAGGTTAGGCGTCGGCAAGCGTGCGTGTGTGCAGACTTAAGCGTAGGATCGGGGCATGAATCACAACAAAAAAGTTCTCTACATCGGTGGTCACGGAAAAATCGGATTACTCGCCACGAAAAAGATGGCTGACACAGGTATCAATGTGCACTCACTTATCCGCAATCCAGACTATGTAGGGGATACCGAGGCGCTCGGCGCACACGCTGTACTCGCCGACATCACCGCACTCACCACAGAAGAATGGGCAGACCTACTCACCCAATACGACGATGTCGTGTGGGGCGCAGGCAATGGTGGACGCAGTGGCGTCGATGCAACATGGGCAGTGGATCGCGATGGGGCAATGAACACAATAGACGCGCTGGAAAAACTCTCTGCTGAGGGGCGCCCCGTGCCTCGGTACATCATGATCTCTTACCTCGGTTCCATGACGAACACCGCCGAAGAATCAACCGGCTCCTGGTATGCCTACGTAGAATCCAAAAAGGCAGTGGACCAGCGCCTCACGAACACATCATTGCCGCATATCATCCTTGGCCCCTCAACTCTCAGCGACGCCCCCGCAACCGGCATCACTATCTATGACGCGGATACTGCGGCACTACCTGATTCTCCCCTCACTTCTCGTGAACTCGTTGCTGATGTGGTGTGTGAAATCATCACCCGCAAAGATTTTCCGCAGAATAATCCCCTTGAATTCTTCGACGGGGAGCTCCCCGTCGCAAAGATTTAGGGATTAGCCAGGCATCATCCCAGCTTCCCGCTAAAAGACTTCCGACCCTAATGCGCTCAGTGGAGTAGTGTGAACTCCACTGGGCAGCACAAAAGCACTTTTGCGTCTATGAACATACCTCACGTGGGTAATTGCTTATTATATTGATTGGAGAAAAATGAAAATTAAGAAAGCTCTAACCAGTACAGCTGTTGTTTTGGCACTGTGTGTAACCGTCGTTGGATGTTCTACGGATAAAGAGGAAACTAACTCTAGTAATGCCCAATCCAACCTGTCGGAACAGGGAGCTTTTCCCGTCACTATTGAGCATCGCTACGGTTCCACGGAAATTAAGGAAGCTCCACAGCGAGTGGTCTCATTGGGCTATACCGACCAGGACGCACTCCTGGCGTTGGGTGTCACCCCTGTATCTGTGAAGTACTGGGATGGAATGACACCGGATGGTCAGGCTGCTGGAAACTGGTCGAAAGATAAGCTTAAAGGTGAGCAGCCCCGGATCGATAAGGATACTGAGATCAATGTTGAAGCTATTGCCAAAGACAATCCAGACCTTATTGTGGCAGTATATTCCGATCTCGACAAAGACACATATAAGAAATTGTCAGAGATTGCTCCTGTCGTGGTGCAGAAAGGCGAGTATGAGGAATTACAGCAGCCCTGGGATGTTAGCACAGAGGAAATTGGGTATGCAGTGGGTAAGCCTGAGGAGGCTAAGCGCCTAGTCCAACGGGTCAAAGAAAAATTTACTGAGCTTAGGCAGCGTCACCCCGAGTGGGCTGAAAAGGAATTGGGCGTGGCTACTATTGATGACGATAATTTAGCTGTCTTCTCAGAGGGAGATCCTCGAAGCCGTTTCTTCACTGATCTGGGTTTCAAGATCAATCCTGCTTATGCAGCGATCACTAAGGGCAAGTTCTATGGTGAAGTGTCCAGGGAGAACGTTGACCAGGTTAATTCTGATGTGTTGATCTGGGATCAGCTTTCCTATTCTCCGAAGCAGAGTAAGGAATCTGTGACCAAGGATCCGATTGTGAGCAAGCTTCCAGCTGTCGAGCAGGGGCATAGTGTTTACTTGGAAGGGGACTTGGAGAAAGCCTTTGGATGGCAAACCGTTCTGAGCTTAGATTATCTGCTGGATAAGATCGAACAACCTTTGACTAACGCTGCGAAGTAAGGTGTTACGTTGTGTCTGCAAACCTCACTAATCTAAGAATCAGTGACATATGAAGCACTATCTAGACCAATTAGCTAACCCAGAACGCCCGCACTCTCCAATCAGCACATAGACACTATTGAGCAGCTACTAGACTCCTCTGACTATCACATCATCGACTACATCCCGTTTCATCCGCCCGCAGCCTCCTTCCTGGCTTTGGAGGAGTTCTGGGAAGAACAATACATACAAGAATTTGCCAACAAAATCGCTTTCATCTGCATGAATGTGCTGTACCAATGGCTCCCAGAACACACAATTATCCCCGACCAAGAAAACACCACTTTCATCGTCGGAACGCAGGAAAGAGAAGTTGAACCTCGTGATGTCTACAGCAAAATTCAACGCACAATCACAGAAATAAACGGCGGTAATTCCCTGCTGCTTTTCTTCGAGCAACGGGAATGCGTGATCCACATAAAATCAGGTTTCAGCGTAACTCTCTACGGGTTAAACGAACAGGAAACCTCCTTTATCCAACCCCTTGCAGCAGGTCAAGGGTTGTATCTCAAATACTATAAGGACGGCATTTTTCAATTCCAGATAAAGTAACCTCGATACAATCAAGAAACCGAACTCGCAATAGAAGCACAATAGAAGAAGCACGACGCATTATCAAAGGTGAAATACCCGCAAAACCTGTGGCAGTGTCCGAGTTACTAGGCGACTCACTAGAACCGATAATGGGCAAACTATGGATACCTTAAGCACGTGCGTTACGATGCCGCAAAAGCCAAACACTCAGGCAAAGAAAGACAGCAGACTGCAAGATGGAAAAAAGGACACAACCAAGTCCATTTAACAGCAAGTTACCTTGAATCTTAAAAGCAGCCGAGGATAAGGCGAGTGTATAGGTTCCGAGAGCTTGCGGGATAACAAACCGTAGAGACGCTAATGTCTCACCTGTAACAACCAAAAAACCACTTGCACAGAGTAATACACTAATTCCAACAGGCCACGAAAAGTTTCGTGTCGCAAAAGAGAGAAATCCCTGAAAAGTGGCAAAGGGAGCTGCTATAGCAAAAACTAGACAATTCACTGCTAGAAAGCTGCCTACTTGAATACCATCAATACTTAGAGCAATGGCTACACCGAGAGTAAGCAGCATATACAAAAGATGCATAACTACAATTGCCAGATACGAAACAAAACCCTTGGCAACAAAAATCAGTGCCCCCGACCTGTAACAACTGGATATAAGATTCCAATTGCTAGTACGGAAATCAGCACTCCAGACTGTAGACACGATAACGGAAGAACCCACTGAAAAAAAGACGAGAGCGTAGAACAAACCTGTCTGAGAGCTATATGAATCCCATCCATTTGTTAATTGGTCGGTATTTCCCAAGAAATTTAAGGTACCTAAAACCACCGATAATAGTGGCACACACAGACAAACAATCCACAGGCGCGTACGCTTTATCTTCACCAACTCACTTGCAATCATTGCCCTCTATCTCCAGATCCGAACGCGTTGTACCAACAGTAACCAAATAGCAATCCCCACAAAAATAAAACCGCAAACCGGAAGATACTCAATACTCACAGGAACTACCGACCTACCTTCCTGCTTGAAGGGAAGAATCATCGCAAAATAGGCCCACGGTAAAATATGTTTCAAGGTAATGTCGACAAGAAAGCAAAACACAGCAATGAAAGCAGAAACTACACCAGATACGAGCGCAAAGATTTGCTTTTCGAGTGCACAAGCCACCAATAGAAAGAATGCATAAAACACCGTCAAAACGAACCAGAGCAACAGATGATAGACAAACCAACCATCCTGATTCCCGTGGATGCCATTGACCTTACTGATTACCGTAATTAATCCAGCTTGTACCACTACGGCAAGCAAAATTAGCATTGAACCAATAGCTGCTTTGATATGCAAAACATCAGAAATTTTTAACCCTGACATAGCATTTAGAATCCAGCCTCGGTGTTGGTATTCTATTTCGGCCTGACGCGAGGCCAAGCCTGAAGCAATAATAGGCCAGATAATGGCTGAGAAGAAAGCCTCCGAGACGAGTACCGACCCGAAACCATTAGCACCTACATCGGAAGATTGCCACAGTGAATAGGTCGATAGAACCGAAACTACAACTGCTCCAAGTAAAGCAATAACAAACAGCCTATTCGCTCGTGCCTTACCTAACTCAATAAAAAAATATTGTCCCAACATATATTTACCGCTCTGCTGTTAGACTCATGAAAATTTCTTCGAGCGATTCTCTTGAGCGAGTTACCTCAAGTATTTGTAGATCACTCGCAATAATCGTTTCGCACACTTTGGTGATGCCATGGTCAGGAATACCTGGCAATTCCACTCCTCCGCCTACCTGACTCGCAGATGGAAATAGCGAAAGACACTTTTCAACGTTGTCCACTCGAACAAATAGTGAAGGCGAGTGAGCGTTAAGCAACTGTGAACGGGATCCCTCAAAAATCAGTTTACCCTTATTCAAGATGCCAAAGTGAGTTGAGACTTTCTCAAGTTCAGATAAAATATGTGACGAAACCATAATGGTTGTGCCCTCATTCGCAGCCAGATGGGCAAGTAAGTCTCTCATCTCATCAATGCCATAAGGGTCTAAACCATTGGTTGGTTCGTCCAGTACCAGAAGTGCTGGACGACGACAGATAGCCAATGCAATCCCGAGACGCTGTTTCATACCCAAGGAATATTGACTAACCTTTTTATTCTTTGCCTGCCCTAATCCGACGATATCCAGTGCCCACTCGATATTTTCTCTTGGAAATCCTAAGAGACGGCGGACAACCTCAAGATTCTCGATTCCAGTTAAGTGAGAATAACCTGCAGGCTCCTCAATCATTCCACCCACTTTAAGCATGAAATCACGCCGATTGCGTGAAGTAAGGCGCTCACCAAATACCTCTACCTCACCCTTACTAGGTTGTACAAGTCCTAAAATAATCTTCATTGTCGTAGACTTGCCAGCACCATTAGGGCCAATGAAACCATACACCGCCCCTTTAGGTATTGTTAGTGATACGTCACTGAGAACCGTAGTCTTGCCGTAAGTCTTTGACAAATGCTCAACACTAATTACATTATCCATCTAGACACCCTGAATCCTCATCCGGCGAGTTGACCTTAACTTTCCATTGAAAAGTGGTCATCGTCAAAACTCTTTCTCTCGACCGATACAGACACACGATCAAGATACTTTTCCTACAAGGCTAGCTCCCTGCTTGGAGCAGAATGACAGCAAGAGATTCGTCCAAAATAGTGCAAAACTTTTTGACACGGGGACTATAAGTTTTCGTTGTCATTGAGCAATGACTCTACCCCCCCCCCACAAAAAAATGTCAATAGCTTTTTTTGATTTTTCCTAAAAAATGTATAGAAATACCCTTATACTTACACCACAGTATTTATTCTCATTTCTCTCATTTCCGATGGCACTAGATACCTATCGGTCATGACAAGCACCTGAGTTTGCACTGCTATCTGCAACGCCTCCAGTTGACGTGAAAAATGATTTCCAGCTCTTTCAACAACATCTTACTGTGGTATTCGATGATATTTCCATGTCAAAAAACAAGATAAAAGTACTACGCCGCCTCATGCTCCAGTTTCTGTGCCAAAGATTCTTCACGCAATGGCTCATGCTTAATAAACAGCGCAAGAATCAGGGAGAAAACAATCATCGGCAACAAAATCAGGAACACGGGCACAAGGGCGTCGTTATACGCACCAATAAACACACTATGCAACGGCTCCGGCATGGCGTGGACAGCGGCAGGCGTGACGTCGTTGGTATCAATCTGCCCACCCTGCATACTCGCAGCCTGCTCCGGCGGCATGGATGCCATAGCCTCCGGTAGCCGCTGCCCCAGCAGATCCTTCAGATTCCCGACGAACACCCCGCCAACCAAAGCGGATCCCAAAGACGCACCAATCTGGCGGAAGAAGTTATTAACTGCCGTAGCGGAACCCACAACCTCCATAGGCAGCGTATTCTGCACAATCAAAATAAATACCTGCATCTGCAAACCAATACCCACACCCAGCAGGAATAGCAGCGCACCAATATGCCACAGCGAAGTTTCCACCGTTAATTGATTGAACAAAACAAGGTCAATGATGATCAAAATGGAACCAACAATAGGGTAAATACGGTAGCGGCCCGTTTTAGAAATCAAAGCACCGGAAATAATGGACAGACCCATCAGGCCAACCATCATTGGGATCATCATAAATCCAGCCTCGGTGGCAGAAATGCCGGAAACCATTTGCATATACGTGGGCAGATAAGCCAACACACCAAACATGGCAATACCCAAAACCAAACCAGCGACGGTTGTTAAAGCAAAGTTTCGGTTCAGGAAGAAACTCAGCGGAATGAGTGGATCCTTAGCGCGAGATTCCACCACAACCAACAGGATAGACGCAACAATAGTGATGCCAATCAGCCACATAATTACCGGATCAGACCACTCATACTGAGAACCACCCCATGTAGTGAACAGGATCAAAGAAACCGTAGCAATAATGACAAAGAATGTGCCCAGGTAATCCCAGTGAAACTCTTGCTTCAGGCTAGGAATCTTCAGCACAACAATGGCAATAGCAATCGCCAGCGCACCCAAAGGAAGATTCATCCAAAACGCCCAGCGCCAACCAATTCCTTCAGTAAACCAGCCACCAAGAAGTGGGCCAAGCACCGCAGATAACCCAAAAATGCCGCCCATCATACCCATGAAACGGCCACGTTCACGGGCGGGAATAATGTCAGCAACAATGGCTTGGGAAAGGATCATCAAACCACCGCCACCTATTCCCTGCACGGCACGGCCAGCAATGAGCATATCCATGGATTGCGCAATTCCACCCAGGATGGAGCCAATGAGGAAAATCACCAAAGCACTAATGAATAACTTTTTACGGCCAATGAGGTCACCAAGTTTTCCATAAATAGGCAGCGTGACAGTTTCTCCCACCATATATGCGGTAATAACCCACATCATGTGATCCACGCCGCCAAGCTCCCCAACAATAGTGGGCAGCGCGGTGGAGAAAATCATCTGGTCCAGGCTGGCAAGCAGCATGGATACCATCAGTGCTGCCATGACCCACCAGGCGCGTTTTATTTCCTCCGGGGTCATGGAGGATTCTCGTTTGGATTTTTTAGCTTTTTCAGCGGTCATTGTTGTTCTTTCTGTGTTTACTACCAGCAGGAGGCTACGACTTTTAATGTTTTGTTGTTAGATGTCCAGCACTTCGAAAGGTTTTGCTGAAAGTGCGGATTCACAACGCTCAGCTAGGTACTCATCCACCGACTGTAAACTTGCAATATCTGGATAAACAGCCAGAACTTTATCGCCTACCACCCAAAAGTCTCGCGACCATGTCTGAGGATTATCCCAGATACGGGAGCTCTCTTTGACCCAGTCGGGCAAGACCTTACGAGTTTTTGTTGCAACTGCAAGCTGCCCTTTTGCAGTTTCATAGATTGTATCGATCTGAATACCCTCTTCCACTGGACGTTCGACGCGGGTTATTTCTAGACCATGAAACATCACCTTTCTTCGCACACCATTTTCATGAAGCGTCAGTTCTATCTTTTCATAACCTTTGGCTGCGTGACGTCGGTCGCTCACATAGTCTTGAAGTGCTTGAATAACAGCCGCCGAAACGCTTTCGGCATGCTGTGCAGCCTCCTCAAAAAGTTGCATATCTGCTTCTGAGACGTAAATGTTCTTGGTAGGCATACTTATAAGTATGCGCATACCTGCTTTGCCTGTCAACCAGAAAACACAATCGTGCCAGATACGCGAATAACGGCACTTGGACGATGTTGCCATCGAGTACCCACTACTTGCCCCTCAGCAACCCACACAATCCGACCCCACCCCGGAACAGCAAAAACGCCACCCTGAACACTTCCTAGCTGAGCCAGGAATCCTTGTAACCAGAGTGACGTTCTGACAGAGCCGCTTGCGAGAATCGAACTCGCGACCTTCTCATTACGAGTGAGATGCTCTACCGACTGAGCTAAAGCGGCACGGTATCCAACACAACATACCGAGGGATTACTCTACAATATGTCCACCCCAAGCAGCAAATATCACCTACTCCACAGAGCACACTAGGAAAGCCCTAAAGCAAGTCGTATTTTGCCAAGCATAGCGTCGAGAGCTGTTTCTGGACGCACATTAACAGAAATGTCCTGCCTACATTCCATAATCGCGTCAATGCACGCAGTGAGACTTTCACTACCAGCAGCACTCATCTCCTGAGACAATCCAAACATATCGGGGTGAATCAACTCCACCTCTCCCGCCTGCTGCCCACTATGAGCACCTTTAGCCGCACCACTAGCCAACATCAACGCATCTCGATATAGCCCCGCTAAATCCACCAAACCCAGATCGAGAGCATCTCGCAAAGCACGCGTTTTCCGTTTCTTCTGCACCGCTTCCAACTCTTTGAGCTGCGTCGTTGCCCCTCGAAGGGCTTTTTGCGCGCCTTTCCCTTTAGCGCCCATACCCAAAGCAGTGCGGAGTTTTTCTAACTCCTGCTCATTTTCTTGCCCTAGGTCTTCGTCGACAGCCTTAGTAATGCGCTTGACAATATCACTAACAGCTAAAAAGGCTTGGTCACCATGCGACACTAATTCTGCAAGATTCAAGATACTCACGCGACGGCGTTGCGCCTGCTCATCATGCACTAATCGACGCGCACGCCCAATATGACTACCAGTGGCCACAGCCGCTAAATGCGCATGATTCTCAGGCACTCCCTCACCTATCAACAATTGTGCAACCTCCGCTGCAGTTGGCTGCGGAATATACACATGCCTACTGCGCGACACCAACGTCGGAATGACATCTTCCGGATCAGTAGACGGAGCACACAAAATAATAACAGCGTGCGTCGGCGGTTCCTCAAAAGTCTTCAAGAGCGCATTCGCTGCTTGATCATTAAGCCTGTCCGCATTATCGACGATCACCACTCGCCACGGCGCTACCATCGGTTTCGTTGCCACTGGTGCCACTATTTCCTCGCGCACCGTCTTGACCGAAACAATAAGTTCTCGCGGTTCCATAAAAAATACATCACCATGAGTACGAGCATGAACTGCCGTGCATTGCGCACATTGCCCACAACCAATAATGCTCGGGTGCTCGCACTCTAATGCAGCAGCAAATGCCAATGCCGCAGTAGAACGCCCAGAACCAGGGGAACCAGTGAACAACCACGAATGCGTCATCGCTGACCCCTGTTGTTTTTCTCGCGCTGCCTGAGCTGCTGCCCGCAATCGCACAGCAACGTGTTCGCTCACACCCCATTGGCTAAAAACATCATTCACGCTCTCCAGCCTACAAGCAACCTTGCTGCTATGGCACAGCGATACATAGTTTTTCAGCCACCGCTTTCCCAAAGCAGAGATTGGCTATTAAAGTAGTCAAATATGACCAGACTGTGGCGCGCACTCAAATGGCTTTTAGGAACCTCTTGGCCGCTCTATGCCGCTACCGTCATGGGAAGCAACGTACTAGCAGCCATTGCAGTGATGATGTTCCTGCGCTACCTCGTCCCCTTAGCGGAATTTCAAGAATTTCTCTCCGCACCTGGAATGTTGCGCACCATTGGCCCTGCATATCTCGTCGTTGCTGTTTTCCTAGGCATCGTCCTTACGTTTATGTTTTTCCGCCCGGTGCTTGACTGGCAACGCAACCCAGATAAACATGACCAAAACATGGTGCGCAATCTAGTTATGCGCATCCCTATTTACCAGTCTTTTCTGTGCGCTTTTATTTGGTTTATCGGCATTATTATTGTCACCATTGCCACGGCACAAACCTCAGGAAAACTAGCCCTCGTAGTTGCTATCGTCTCTGCTCTTGCTGGTGGCGTGGTCATGGTTCTCACATATCTGCAATCTGAGCACCTGATTCGCCCCTTGGCTGCCACTGCCTTAGCTCGTCGCTTTGAGGATTCCACCCTGGAGCCACCTATCGCCTATCGACTCCATCTGACTTGGGGGATTACTTCAGGAGTGCCAATTATCGGTATCTTGCTGATGTTTACTGGCCACGAAGCAGGCTATTTCACTGATGACATTCAAGACATCATGCCTGCTGTTATTGCCCTGTGTGTTACTGCCCTCATTACTGGTTTCTTGGGCACATATCTGGTGATTATGAGCGTCGTTGACCCCATTGTGGAATTACGCCGCGCCATTAACAAAGTGCGTCGTGGCGATACAGATGTCCAAGTAGATATTTACGATGGCTCCGAAATTGGTGTTCTCCAAGCCGGATTCAATGAAATGATGCGTGGCCTGCACGAACGCCAACGAGTGCGCGATATTTTTGGTCGTTATGTAGGCGTAGAAGTTGCCCGCCGAGCTTTAGAAGAACGCCCAGAACTTGGTGGTGAAGACCGTGAGGTCGCCGTCGTATTCATCGATGTTATTGGCTCCACTAATTTTGCGGTCAATCACGAACCCGAAGAGGTAGTAGAAGAACTCAATAAGTTCTTTGAGCGCGTCGTTAAGGTCGTGCACGAGCACAAAGGCATCATCAACAAGTTCCAAGGCGACGCAGCCCTAGCCGTATTCGGTGCTCCCATTTCGCTTTCCGACGCCACCAGCCACGCCCTGGCCACTGCCCGGGAAATGCGCCACGAGCTCAAAGATCTCCGACTCCAAGCTGGCATTGGCGTCGCAGCTGGTCACGTTGTTGCTGGTCATATTGGTGGGCATGATCGCTTTGAGTACACAGTCATTGGTGACGCGGTCAATACTGCAGCACGCTTAACAGAATTAGCCAAAGACGCCCCTGGGCGAGTCCTGACCAACGCAGCAACGCTGGCACAGGCAAATGAAGCAGAACAAGCCCGGTGGACGCTCATGAAATCCGTAGAGCTACGCGGTAGGAAAATGATGACGCAACTAGCACGCCCCATTCGCCCTACCTTGGCAGATCGCTCTTAACTAGCTCACCTAACTTACCGAGCACCTGGCCGCTTAGCGTTTCCTCGCCCCTGCTTTCACCACACGCTTTGTGGTTTTCTTTACTGCTTTCTTCTTCGTCGCCTTCTTCACCGGCTTGCCCTCGGCAGCCATTTTCGCCCGACGCTCAGAGAGCAATTCATTGGCGCGCGCGTCGGTAAGCGAAAGCGGATCATCACCACGACGCAGCGAAGCATTAACCTCGCCATCAGTGACATAAGGACCAAAGCGCCCGTCTTTCACACTCATCGGCTTACCAGACACGTCATTATCACCAAGATGTTTAAGTGCAGATGGAGTAGCACCACGCCCACGACGCTTCGGCTCAGCATAAATGCGACGCGCTTCGTCGAGAGTAATGGTGAAAATTTGCTCCTCACTACCCAAGGAACGCGAATCCGTGCCCTTTTTCAGATACGGCCCATAACGACCATTTTGCGCAGTAATCATCTGCTCATCGCTAGGGTCAATGCCTACTTCACGCGGCAAAGACATCAGCTGCAACGCCTCTTCTAGGGTGACCGTCGCTGGTTCCATGGAACTAAACAATGACGCAGTAGCCGGTTTAAGCGTATCTTCAATGATTTGGTTAATCCGCTTTTCTTTTTGCGCCGCTGCCGTCTTCGTCTCCCAATTCTTTGGGCGCTTGCCTTCTGCTGCACGCTGTGCGTCCTCTGCAGCGCGTTCTTCGGCAACGATTCGCTCAGCTTGAGCAGTGATTTTCTCGCGCTCATCCTCATTGACCAGCTCAGTCACATAAGGACCATAGCGACCTTCCTTAGCCACAATCATGCGATTATTCTGTGGGTTTCGTCCAAGCTCACGCCCTGATTGCGGAGTAGCAAAGAGTCGCTCTGCAAGCTCTTTATTAAGCTCATCTGGGGTAATTGTGTCGGAAAGGTTAGCGCGTTGATACTCTGGCTGCCCATCTTTGTGCCCAATCACACGCTCAATATAAGGACCATAGCGCCCGACGCGCACCACAACGGCACGCCCTTGGTCGTCGTCGAATAGCTTGAGGGAGTTGACCTCACGAGCATCGATGGACTCGAGGTTATCGCCAACAATTGCTTTGAGGCCGCCATCGCGCGCAATGGATTCTGCTGTGGCTCCTGACGCCTGGGCATCGCCAAAGTAGAAACCGCTTAACCAGTGGGTGCCATTTTCTCTACCTGCGGCAATGTCGTCGAGTTCATCTTCCATTGAGGAGGTGAAATCATAATCCACAAGTGAGGCAAAACTTTTCTCCAAAAGTCCCACTACTGCAAATGCTACCCAGCTTGGCACCAGGGCATTGCCACGGGAGTAGACATAGCCGCGGTCCTGGATAGTTTTAATAATCGACGCGTAGGTGGATGGACGACCAATGCCTAAGTCTTCCATTTTCTTCACCAATGATGCCTCGGTGTAGCGAGCAGGTGGGTTAGTAGAATGTCCATCGGCTTCGATTGCGTCCACGCCAATAGGATCACCTTTGGTAAGTTGCGGTAAATGGCGCTCTGCATTATCAGCCACATCCCGACCATCGGATAATCTGCTGGTTTCCACATAGGCACGCAAGAATCCCTGGAAACTAATGGTACGACCAGTGGTGGCAAACTCTACTTCAGAACCATCGATAGCAGCACCAGCCAGAGTTACTTTCATGGAAGTGCCTTTTGCATCTGCCATTTGAGAGGCAACAGTGCGCTGCCAGATTAATTCGTAGAGCTTAAACTCTTCTGCATCAAGCTGAGAGCGTAATTGATCTGGAATCATAAAGGATTCACCAGCTGGGCGAATCGCCTCGTGCGCTTCCTGAGAGTTCTTTACTTTACGGTCGTAGCGTCGCGGACTATCTGCCACATATTCTTTGCCATACAGCGATACTGCCTGCTCCCGAGCAGCCTTGAGCCCCTGCTCAGACAAGGTAGTGGAGTCGGTACGCATATAGGTGATATGACCATTTTCGTAGAGTCGCTGTGCAATACGCATGGTGCGCTCGGAGGTAAAGTGCAACTTTCGCCCTGCCTCTTGTTGCAGCGTAGAGGTCATAAAAGGCGCATAAGGCTTACGAGTATAGGGTTTTTCCTCCACTGCAGCTACTGTCATCGGTTGACCTTCAAGAGCAGCAGCTAACTCTTGCGCACGCTGAGCATTGATGCGCACCACATTGCCCTGTAATTCACCTTTGTCGGTGAAATCTCGCCCGGTAGCAACCCGACGCTTATCGACGCTGACCAAACGACCACTAAACGTGGTGGGTTCAGCCGCACTCGTTTGGGCTTTGCCGGTATTGAATTGAGCAGTTAAATCCCAATAATCAGCTGAAACGAACGCCATGCGCTCTCGTTCCCGCTCGACAATGACACGAGTGGCTACCGACTGCACTCGACCAGCAGAAAGCCGTGGCATAACCTTCTTCCACAGCACAGGTGAGACTTCATAACCATAGAGTCGATCCAGAATACGCCGAGTCTCTTGAGCGTCGACAAGATTTTCATCTAGATCGCGCGTATTTTGCGCAGCGGCAAGAATCGCAGGCTTGGTGATCTCATTAAAAACCATACGACGAACTGGGACTTTTGGCTTTAACACCTCGAGTAGATGCCACGCAATTGCTTCCCCCTCACGGTCAGGGTCAGTTGCCAGCAAAAGCTCATCTACCTGCTTAAGTTTGGCTTTAAGATCCGTTACTTTCTTTTTCTTCTCTGGGCTAACCACATAGAGTGGCTTAAAGTTATCTTCTGTATTGACCCCTAAGCGTGCCCAGGGTTCTTTTTTGTATTTGGTGGGCACATCAGCTGCACCGCGTGGCAGATCACGAATATGCCCCACTGACGCCTCGACGATATAGTCCGATCCGAGGTAGGGCGCAATTTTCTTGGCTTTCGTTGCAGACTCAACGATAACGAGGCTCTTGGTGCCTTTGCCATCTGCCATGAAAGATACAACCTCACTTCAGTGTTTAATGATGTTCTAGCAATAATCAATAATTATGTAATTTTGTTTCTTATTGCCTCAATAGTACGGTGCACCTATGCACTTTTACCTAAAAAAGCAGCATATAAGCTATTTTATTCTGCTCGGGTAATCGCACATTTGATACATTCGCTACCTTAGCTGCACTATCGGCTGCATGACCACAGATCATGACACCAGATAGCGCAAAACCCAGAAAATTAACACATGGGCAGAAAATTAAGGTCGTTTTCTTTACCACTGGGTTAATTGCCTGGGGTTATTGTTGCAGTTTCCCGCCCCACAATATGCGCTTTTCGTATTGCGCTCATGCCGTAGCGTGCAAACTGTAGTGTGCACAAAGCTCACTGATATGTTTTAGAGTGCACGTACCTGCTGTGCCTGTGGTCCTTTTGCGCCGTCGCCGATCTCGAACTCAACACGCTGGTTTTCTTCTAGAGTACGGAAACCATTACCAGTGATTTCAGAGTAGTGTACGAAAACATCTGCGCCCCCATCCTCAGGCGCGATAAAACCAAAGCCTTTTTCAGCATTAAACCATTTCACAGTTCCCTGTGCCATAAAAAATCCTCACTATATGTGTATTACTCGGTGCATTACCGAATTGCGGTGGGTCGATCATCCTCACAATGCGTAAGACACCACAGGCACTCAAGTCAATGGAACCCGCAGATCACTTTCGTAAAAATAATGCTCATCCATAAATCAAAGCGATTTAAGACAAGCCTTAGCGACCTCTTTCAGTCTGCCACGTTTATAATCACTTGGATACGTCGTTAGTGTTTTATGTGGATAAAATGCGCTCACCTGCACTGAAAGTAATGGACTATGCATGAAAATAACCCCGTATTGGGGGATCAGCTTGGTATGGAACTCACCAGAGCAATCACCGAAGCGCTGCCACATTCCTCTTACACCCACATTGCGCACTTAGCACCACGGCCTGCTCGCCATAGCCAATGGGCATCATGGATTCACCCAGCGCTTATTTCTTGGCTTTACGACGCCGGAATCAGCAAACCTTATCAGCATCAAATGGATTGCGCCGACGCTGCTTTTGCTGGGAAACACGTCGTGATTGCTACTGGAACATCATCAGGAAAATCATTAGGGTATCAGCTACCAATTCTGTCCACTCTCGCCACTGATCCTACTGCCTGCGCTATCTACCTCACACCAACCAAAGCACTAGGCGCGGATCAACTTGGAGCTATCACTGCGATGACCAGCGCGATTGAGGAATTATCCGATGTTCATCCTGCTCCTTATGACGGTGACACCCCCACAGATGCGCGCGCAGCCATCCGGGAGCATTCTCGATTTATTTTCAGCAATCCAGATATGCTCCACCATGCGATTTTGCCCAATCACGCTCGCTGGGCCAGACTATTACGACACGTAAAGTACATCGTTGTCGACGAGTGTCATTCTTATCGCGGTGTTTTTGGCGCCCATGTGTCTTTAGTGTTGCGAAGATTGTTGAGAATATGTGCTCGCTATGGCGCACAGCCAACAGTGATTGCTGCCTCTGCCACCAGCAATGATCCTGCCGCTCATGCCAGTAATCTCATTGGCGCTCAGGTTCATGCAGTAACTGAAGATTGTGCCCCCACAGGAGCACGCACAATCATGTTGTGGGAACCAGGATTGGTTAATGCTGCCGAAAATACTGCTGAGATTGCTGCGGCAGACGATACCGACGCTGATTCTCGTGTTCAGACTAAAGCGGTTGCACCCATTCGGTACTCAGCTTCACATGAAACAGCAGAAATTATGGCTGTTCTGGTAGCCGAGGGAGCACGAACATTAAGTTTTGTGCGTTCCAGGCGCCAAGCAGAGATTGTTGCCCTGCGCTGTAGCAGCATTTTATCCCAGAGAGATCGTTCCGATCTTGCTGAGCGTATTGCCGCATATCGGGCAGGATATTTGGCTGAGGAGCGTCGTAAGTTAGAACGCCACCTTGACGACGGTACTCTCCTTGGTGTCGCCTCCACTAATGCCCTTGAGTTAGGGATTGATGTTGGTGGTTTAGATAGTGTGGTTATGGCTGGTTATCCTGGCACTGCGGCAAGTTTTTGGCAGCAGGCAGGGCGGGCTGGGCGTCGAGGGCAAAGTAGCCTTATTGTTTTGGTGGCCAGGGACGAGCCTATGGATATGTTTTTGATTCATCATCCACAAGCGTTATTAGAACGCCCGATTGAGCGAAATATCTTTGACCCTACTAATCCACATATCCTTGTGCACCATGTTTTATGCGCTGCATTGGAAGCACCCCTCAGTGATGCAGAGCTTGCTGCTTTGCAGGCTGAACAGGTGGCAGCTGATTTGGCAGAGCAAGGATTGCTCCGACGACGTGCCGCAGGCTGGTTTACCACCTTGCCGCCACATTCTCCGGATCCTCATGCTCAGGTGTCTCTTCGGGGCAATGAAAGCGATTTTGTCATTGTGGACTCAAGCGATGGTCGTATTTTGGGTTCGATAAGTAGTGCGCAAGTTTTTGCCCAAGCGCACCCTGGCGCGGTGTATTTGCACCAAGGAGAGTCGTTTTTAGTAGAAGATCTCGATATAGCGGGCAAAATTGCTTTAGTAAAACCCGAAACCCCTGATTACATCACGCATTCACGCTCGACGACGAATATCCGTGTCCTTTCTAGTCCCGATCAACAGCATATAAGCAATCCTGCACCAGGAATCTGGATCTCTAATATCGATGTTGAGGTTACGACCCAGGTCATCGGTTATTTTCGATCGTATTTTGATGGCAGTTCCCTTGGGTTGATTCCCTTGGAACTTCCGCAAAGTCAGTTACGTACTCGAGCTGTGGCATATACAGTAGATCCCACGTTACTTTCTGCTTGTGGTATTGCTGATGTTCCTGGTGCTCTTCATGCCGCAGAACACGCCGCCATTGGTATGCTCCCGTTGATTGCCACGTGTGACCGGTGGGACATTGGCGGGGTGTCTACTGAGCTTCACCCTGATACTGGATTGCCGACTGTTTTTGTTTATGACGCTCATCCAGGTGGTGCTGGTTTTGCTGATTGTGGTTTTGAGCATTTTGGTGATTGGATTGCCGCGACTTATGCCGTGATTGATTCCTGTTCTTGTGAAAAAGGGTGCCCCTCATGTATCCAATCACCTAAATGCGGCAATGGTAATAATCCACTGAGCAAAGCCGATGCCTTATTGCTCCTAAAAGCATTGTTGAATGCCACCCAAGCCTAAAGCTCACCGTGTGTGACGACGTGACAGTGTGATGACTAGTGCACCGGACCCGCTCGGGAGGACGCCTGCACTTTTTCTATTTCGATGCCGATTTCAACATCTTCTCCTGAGCACACACAAGAAACCAGGAGTGCATCATTATCATGTGCTACTTCCTCAGCGCGATCACAAGCTGAATTACCGGCATAGAGTGCATATGCTCCTGCTACTGCTGATACGTCGGCAATGACTTTTGCTTGATGTCGATGTATTACGCGCGTGCTCATAGTTATGCACACGATAAAGATACTCACGCATACAAAGATCATCGCTATTGCAACAATCGTGACATTACCATCTTGATTGCACACAATTTTTCTTTGGCGTTGCATCAGCCTCCTAAAACTGTTCTTTAGGAAAGACAACACTGGACTGAACATCAATAAAAAATGCTGGAACAGTTGCCGTAACACTAATCAATTCCCCTTGTTCTTGCACACGTACCTTGCCATTGCTCGGCGTGTATTCTATTCCGATGCTATAAGCGCGCGCTGCAGCACCAGCAATATCAACAGCACTGATATATGCTCCGATAGTAAAAAGGGCACCAACAAGCAAAGACACAAACATCATCATGACAGCCATGACCAGTGCTGATTCCAGAGTCACCATGCCGTTATCTCTACCCACACACGATAGTCTCGGTGAGCTGAGCACCTTTGACCACCACCGCACTCTCCATTGCTTGAGTAATGTGTTTTGTATTTTTCTGCTGATATCCGTTGAAAATCGAGCACAAAAAGTATCCGCGTTGACTATCTGGTGCCGCATTACCTCCCCTTTCTCAATCCCCTGTTATGTTCACTTATTGCTCACTGATCGCGTAGTAACCCACAACGGTTATGAGGGGCGTTTCGACAGTGCATCAGTGATAATTGACTCAATCGCATCTGAAACTGTACCGCTGCTGACCACCATATATAAGGCAGCAGCTAATGCCATTGCGGCAAGTGCTCCCATTGCATATTCTAATGTGGTCATGCCTGCGTCATTGCAAAAGAGCTCGCGTAACCGTGTCTGGATAATGTTCATTGCTTATTCCTTTCTCATTCTTTGGTTTTTAGTTCTTTAAGTTCTTTAATTTTGTTGTGGATGTTATGTAATTCTTATGCACTGTTGAGCATTCGTTACGTCCCCCTAATCTCTATAACCGCTTATCTGCTTACAGCTGCTATAACTGCGCAATCCCAAGAGACACCACCAATGGAACGAGCCCCAGAATAAAAAATGCAGGTAGAAAGCATAAAGCTAGTGGTATGGCGATAAGCACTCCTGCACGTTGCGCCCGAGCAATAGATTGTGTTTGAGCTTGTGTACGTAATCGCTGAGCGAGCCTAGTACATCCTGTGTGCATAGCACTTCCAGATCGATGAGAGTTACGTGCAATGCTCAATAGTTCTGATAACCCATCTACTTGAGCCAAAGGTTGCCATGCTCGTTCACCATTCATTCCCAAGGCGAGTAATTGGGCTACTGCTTGCCACTGAACAATATGTGATTTACGCGCCACCGCAGCTGCCGCAGCACTGTGACTCATCCCTGCACTAATACAGGAAGCGTAAAGATCGACATCAGCAGCACAATCAAGCGGATGTGTATGGTTTTTATGTCCTGACACCAATGCCACCCAGCGCTCACACCATTTCTGCATTCCAACCCACCTTTTGCGACCTCCTCTGGTGCGACTTCCTTTGCGCTCATCGTGGTTTGGTCCGTCTCTGGGATTAATGCTGTGGGTAATAAGTAAATGCCAGCGCAATGCCCGGGAGGAATCCCATAGCAATAGTGAACACGCTATTGCACAGCAGAATGTAATCATGGGTTTCCTTTCTTAACGGAATCAATAATTTTGTGCGACACTTCTATTCCAGCGCTCAAAAACAACACTCCGACGACAAGCAGCACCCCACCTATGCCTCCGCCAAAGAGGAAATCTAGAGCATTGACCCCTATGGCTAGGCCCAAGAGCATTCCTACTATTGGCAAAATACTCACAATGATTGCGGTCAATTGTGCCCCTTGTATATCTGCGGCAACTAATCGTTGGAATTTTTGCTGCTCATCAAGGTATGTTTGCACTTGGTTAAAAAGTGGCACTTGTGCAATGCCATGCCGGTGGGATAGCTCCCATACCGCGGCGATACGAGCGAATGCTGGAATCTTATGGGCATATTCTTCTAAAGCCTGTACTCCTGCTAATGCTCCTGCTGCCCGCGCTCGTTTTACTGCTACGCGAACCCGTTGCGCAATTGTTTTATGCGAGGTTTCTGCTGCTGCTTTCCATAACCCCTGCTCAGTAGTAGCACCACTTTCTAATTCGCCAACAAGGACAGCCATAAATTGTCCCATATGTTTTTGTGCATAATTATGCTGACGCTGAATGAGAATTGCTTTCGTCACCCGGTACAGCGTGGCGCCAAGAAGTGCCACAGACAGAGCAATGCTTATCCGTTCTGTAGAGATAATGCACAACCCTACTATCACCACTGCTAACCCTATTTTTTGGATTTGTGGCACTCGGTATTGCTTGTCGCCAGTCCTTATTCCTGCACGAAGCATACTATGCGGTGCAGTGATAAGCATGGATCCAGCCAGGCACCATAATGCTGCGTTCATGTGTTTTTCTCCCATATCACTTTGATTTGCGTCGGGTTGCCAACTAACTCACCTATTTGTTGAAGTTTTCTTCCTTCTGGTGTTTTCTTCATCATCAATACGACTGGTTTTGCTGCCGCTAGTTGTGAATGCAATGCACTGCGGGATAATCCTCCTAAAGCAGCTAGTGCCTCTAGGCGTGCTGGCACTTCATGTAAAGAATTAGCGTGTACTGTTCCTGCACACCCCTCATGTCCGGTATTGAGCGCAGCAAGGAGATCAACCACCTCTGCACCACGAATTTCACCCACGACGATACGATCTGGCCGCATTCTCAGTGCTTGTTTCAGCAAGTCTGTCATGGTTATTTCTCCCTTGCCTTCGGTATTTTTTGCGCGTGTCACTAAGGAAATGCAATGTGGGTGTTCTGGTTTCAGCTCTGCTGTATCTTCGATACAAATAATGCGCTGCTTAGGCGATACCCTGGACAATAACGCACCAAGTAGCGTCGTTTTTCCACTTCCTGTGCCACCAATAACTAAGAGGGAGCGTCGTGAGTCTATTATTTGTTCCACGATACGTTGCGTCTGTGGGCTAAATGTGCCGTATTGGCATAGGTCATCTAGACCTGCCCGTGACTGTTTGAGTACGCGCAAAGAAATACACGTTCCGGTGTCAGATGGCGGGCTAAGGATCGCATGGACTCGCAAGCTACTGCCATCTTGTCGAGCTATTCTGCCGTCGGCAAAGCACTGTGCGTCGTCGAGTCTGCGTCCTGAGGCATTGAGCAATCTGGTTGCTAATTGCCTGACCGCGTTGTCGTCATCGAACTGTATCGCTGCACGTTCTAAGCCATTACCACGATCAAACCAAATATCACGGGCACCATTGACCACTACATCCGTGACGCCAGGTAACGCCACTAGGCTTTCTAATGGTCCGATACCGTCTGAATCGTGCCTTATTTTTCGTAGGATTTGGAATACATCACGATCACTCAACACACCACCAGCGACGTCGCGCACAAGACTACCGAGATCAGCAGGATTGCCTTCTTCTGCTATACGACGCTGCACTTGTTCAATAATTTTCACATAACCACCGCTCATTGTGATTATCCCTCCGGCTGCAGATGATCAAGTACGTGCGTAGCTGCTTTGGTCATTGCGCGGGGAAATTTTCCAGAGAGTCCAGTAGTTTCCGTGGTTTTTGCCAAAGCGGGAAGTTTAGGTATTTGGGCGCATATGGGTGCTTTGAGCAGGTACTCCATATCAGCTGTATTCATTCCCGACCAGCCTCTATGCACTAACACAACTGCTATGCGTATTTTTTGTGCATTTAACTGTTCAATGAGCACTGATGCCGAAGCAGCTGCACGCACTTCAGCTGGCACAAGGAGCACACATAATTGTGCAAAATCAATTACAGTGTGAGTGATATCTGTAGCTACCGGACAGTCAACGACCACGCTGGCACATCCACATAAACTCTCTAGCACGCCCGAGACTGCCTGCGCTGATATATCACTTGCAATACCTCGTGCATGGCTAAGCACACGCACACCAGATGAGCACTGCGGCAAAGCTGCCACCAGGTCTTTCCCGGAAATCGTGCCTTGGGTAAAAGAGAGATCTGGCCAGCGTACTCCCATTTGTGATTCAATGCCCAGAAGTAAATCCAAACCACCCGATAGAGGTTGCGCATCACACAGTGCAACCTCACTACTCGTGGAGTAAGAAAGAGAGTGCGCAAGACAAGCCGCGAAAGTCGAGGTACCAGCACCACCACTAGCACCTAGGACTGCAATCACAGGACTATCATGCGCGCTGTGGCTATTGGGGTTTTGCCCTAGTGTCTCTAAAAGTTCTAGCTCTTGAGCAGGTAACACAAAGACATCATCGCTATGTATTTTCATAGCTAGTTGCCAATCTATTTCTTCCGATTCGGTAGCAAGAAGAAAAATACGAGCAGACGTGTGGAGGGCAGCTTGTTGCACCAGTTTTTGCGCATAGTGAGTGTCGATAAGCACAACCGACGCCCGACGAATATGCCGAGAAAATTCTTGTTCAGGGTGCGCTAGCTCAATATATTTGCGTCCAGTAGCAGCGACTGCGTTAAGGACATCAGGCTTGAGTACCGGGTCTTTGATAGCAACTAATACAGGGTATGCGCTGGTAGGTGAAGTTATAGATGGAGCCACTGCAGATTCTATGTTCACACGGTTTCCATGCCGCGAATGTTCGACTAAAGCTGAGCTGCGAACCACAGGATACGGTCGGGAAGCAAGAGGTCGAGTGCTGAAAACAGTTTTGCTGTGTGCTTTTGTCATGTCCCACAGTGTGCCGCGTTTGCGCCGCAATTCCTAGATCATGCGACCATCCCTGTGAATAACCCTCGCTTTTGTTGATATATCAGCGTTATTGTTGTGGATAACCTTGCTATACAGCCTTAAAACCAAGAAAGCCCTTACAAAAATGTAAGAGCCTTCACGGAATATCTTTGCGACTACGCAGCGCGCAGGTGACCACCAGTAGTAACTTTAGGGCGGTCTTTCTTCGCTACAGTCTTAGCCTGCTTAGCGACGTTATCCTTCACGCTTTCAGCGATAACGGTCTTAGGTGCAGGCTTAGATTCTGGTTTAGAATCGGCAGGTTTGTCCTCAGGTTTTTCTTCCTTATCCTCAGGCTCTACGACTGTAGTAACAACCTCACCCTGCTCAACCTCAACATCTGTGTCAGGCACAGTCGGTGGAACAACAGGAATCTTAGGCTCCTCACGCTCCTCAGGATACTCAGCTGGCTTCACAGGCTTAGATTCAGAAGGAGTAGGTTCCTGAGTTTCCTCACTTGGAGTTGGCTCCTCAGACTCCTGTGGTTCCTCGCTAGAGGTTGGCTCCTCTGTTTCCTTAGAAGGCTTAGCAGGCTCAACTTCCTCTTCCTCAGAAGGAGTAGGTTCTTCAGACTCTACAGGCTCCTCACTAGGCGGCACCTCAGACTCCTCATCAGGACACAACGTAATATGCTGGAAACCCTGGTCACAGTTATCCTCACCACCAAGCAACGGACCAAAATAATTCACCGCAGGATTCAAGCGAAGATTAAACGTCTGCGCATACTTCCGATAACGATCACCAACAGTAGCCTCAATATCACCACCAATCGTATCGAAACGACCAATATCCGCCGTCACAGCACACGCACCCACATTCGTTAAACCGTGCTTCGAGCCTTGATTCTCGTATAATTCCACAATCTTGTTACGAGTATCCTCAGACTGCTCTTTGGTAGTAACAGGAGGCAACTCACCCGTACGACCCCACTCATAATCTTTCAAGTCCTGACACCCCTCTTCAACATTACCAGGTCCAAGAATCTCATCAGAGCACTTCCACAGCATATTCTCAGCGCGAATCGGCACATACGTATCATCACCAACCGCTTCCACAGTACCGGTGACCTCAAAGGTATAAACACCCAGCGCGTTCAAGCCGATTTGGTAGAAATCCCAATCAGGCTGCTCAGCAAAAGACGAAGGCTGAACCCCATATGAATTCTCTCCAGGCACCTCTGATGCAGATGCATTGCTCAAAGAACCATGAAGATTCTTCACAAACGACGACACCTTATACGTGTCGTTATCT
Source organism: Corynebacterium sp. sy039 (assembly GCF_007904105.1). Lineage (NCBI taxonomy): Bacteria > Bacillati > Actinomycetota > Actinomycetes > Mycobacteriales > Corynebacteriaceae > Corynebacterium > Corynebacterium sp. sy039. The sequence goes on from NZ_CP042325.1 coordinate 2,058,264, forward strand.
GTTAGTTTCGCCGTCGAATCAACGATCGGAACCTGATACTCTACTTCTTTGGTAGGAACATAACTATCATTACCCCACCCAATGATTTTTTCTTCAGGTAGCGGATTACCATCCAAATCTTCCCAATAAGTTTTCTCAGGATCTTCCCCCTGAGCGGCAACACCTCTATGCCATTGCACATTAGGCATATGCGTCAACTTAATAGATACATCTTTCACAGTGGATGGGATCATAATCTGCGCACCACGAGAGGTTTGGATGTGATCCTCAGACATCACCAACGGCGATAACTGCACTTGCCACGTGACCTGTGTTTCATCCCCCACTTGCTTTACACAGGTAGAACCAGTGTCACAGTTCGCACCACCCCAATAGCCATGAACATTACTAGGCCCGCCAAGGTCGCTACCACTACCGTCGTCTTGACTAGCTAATACTGAGGGGGGGGGGCTAGAAAACCCGCACCAAGCATACTCACGGCAACCACTACCGCAGCACGCTTAGCAAAACGTTGTAAAAACATATTTCCTCTTATTTTCTTCCTAGGAAAAAGAACAAAAATACTTTCCAAGCCATCCTCAACCACACAAAGCTGAGAAAAACCTAAAAGCATTTCTCATCATAACCACAGAACCTGAGACATACCAATGGACAATGCGCCAGATTATCCTTCGCATTGATAAACGATGAGATTTTCGTCGAAAGTTTTTTATGAGTAAAGCATAACCCCCAGCACCACAATAGAGAGCGCAAGCATACCGAGGCAGTTGAGCCAGAACTCGGTACCAAGGAATTTGGCTTTTATGTGCGCAATTGCCGCAGCAATGAAATAGGCAACAACTGCAGCTGTGGTAGCAATCCCCACCCCAGGAATCCATATCCCGACAGTAAGACCAGCAACAGCAAGAGTTTTAATATAGATCAATATCCACCACCACTGTCGGGGCAGGTTGACACCTCGAAGGCATTTTTCAATAAAAGGCAGAGGTCGAATCGACATCAGTATGTCGCCAAGCAAAACAAGGGCAAGCAGGATAGGTGCCCATAGGGGCTGTGCGTCAATAATCATTGGGATACTCCAAAAGCGGTTTCTAGGCGGGTGATTGTTTTTTGGGCTTGAACATGGAGTTCTTCGTCGTTATGTAAACCGGCGGCCCATTCAATGAGTAAGCCAAGGTAGGTGTGATAGAGGATCTCCCCGAACTCTGTGGCTTCTTGTGCTGAGAGAGTGCTGTTGCTCAGGCGTGATTGAATTTCGTTCAGGAGTAGCTGTTTTAGAGATGTCAAGGTTTCGCTGTGATCGGATTCCTCGATGAGTGCGGCGCCAAAAGCTCTAGAGAGTTCCTCATGTCCCGTGAACATCGTGAGAAAAGGGGTTATGACTGACAGAAGATCAGTGGATTCTCCGTGTATTTCTTCGTGTATTTCCTGTATTGAGTGCCCAATGGTTTTGATGAGTATGCTGCGTTTATTGCCTACTCCCATGACTGTTCCCACGCTTACTCCTGCGTGAGTGGCTATATCTCGAATGCTGGTGTTGGCGTACCCGTTTTTAATAAATAGTGTGTGCGCTGCGTGTAGAACTTTCTTTTGTGTGGCTTCTTTTTGTGCTTGACGACGTACTGACAGGTTTTCTAACTGAACTTGTTCATTGAACATATTCATTATGGTAGCTTATATGGAGTTTTATAACAATACCTTTTCAACATTCACCACGGAATACGCCCCACCATCAGAACCATGCTGCCCTTGATAAATCACCTGCCGTCTCCCAGCCGGAATGTCCAGTTCTTGACCTACAGAAACAAGGTGGCGCCCATAGTCTTTCTTAAAAGTATGAGACGCCTTAATCTCATAGGCGTGGAGGTTGCCGTCAGTGGCATCTAATAAGTCAATCTCTCGTTTAGAATCATCACGATAAAAAGATAATTGCGGCGTTTTCCCAGCATGAAGATACTTTTTCGCAGTTTCAGCAATAACAAAGTTCTCAAAAATAGCCCCTCGGAAAGGACTGAATAGTAACTGCTCCGCCGACGATATTCCCAGAAGGAAGCATAGTAATCCCGTGTCATAGAAATAGAGCTTTGGTGTTTTAGTGAGCGCCTTGCGCGGATTGTGATGATACGCAGGAAGAGTGAAAGTGATAAAACTGGATTCAAGGACACTCAGCCAACTCTTGACAGTCTGGAATGATATATCCAGTTCATTGCCCATAGTAGTGTAATTCACAAGGTTACCGGCACGATGAGCGCAAGAGATAAGAAATTTTCTAAAATCTTCCGCACGACGCACCCCAAGTAGTCCACTTACATCCCGTTCAATATAGGTGCGAATATAGTTTGCAAAATAAATATCAGTGGGAATATCCACGTTATACATACGTGGATACCCTCCACGGAGTAAAAACTCATCTACTGTCATAGGTTGCAGTTGCTCTTGTGCGGATGCCTGGGCTACTTCCGAAAAGCTTAAGGGCAATAGATGACTAACCCCCACGCGTCCCGCAAGTGACTGGGTAATACGTTCCATCAGCAGAAAGTTTTGAGAACCGGAAAGAATATATTGCCCGGGCGTTCCCCGTTGATCTGACACTAACTGCACTGCAGAAAATAAATCCGGAACATATTGAGCTTCATCAATAATGAGCTTATTGCTTTGGCTTGCAAGAAAACCCATCGGATCTTTTTCTGCAAGGGCGCGAATACCCGGATCTTCCAGATTCAGGTAACTCATATCAGGAAACATTCCCTGCAAGAGGGTAGATTTTCCAGATTGCCGCGGGCCAGTAAGACTGACGACGGGAAACCAAGTCATGAGCTTGCCTATGTGCCCACCAAGAGCACGCGGGATGAACATAATTACCAAAATCCTAAAGTAGACTGTACCAAAATCCTAAAGTAGACTGTACCAAATTTCTAAAGTAGATTGCACCAAAATCCTAAAGTAGACTTCTTTTCCGCAGATAAGGACTCTCCAGCAAAGAGGGAAACCGCCATGACCCCCACCCGCATTTCCATTATCCTTTTCAAGGATTTCGAGCTTCTTGATGTGTTTGGTCCAGCAGAGTTCTTCTCACACGTCGAAAACTTGGGCGTCGAATTCCTATCCCCAGACGGACAACCCATCGCAAGCTCACAAGGCGTCGAAATAATCCCCGACGGTTCCTACTCACAGATAAGCGGCGACGTCCTCATGGTTCCAGGAGGGCTAGGCACCAGATCCCTAGCTACAGACACACATTTTCTACAGGAGCTCCGGAAACTAGCGCACAGCACCACACTGACACTATCGGTATGTACCGGCTCCGCACTGCTTGCCGCAGCAGGATTATTAGACGGCTACCGCGCAACCAGCAATAAACAGGCTTTCAACTGGGCACGCTCCCACGGAACCACCGTGGATTGGGCACATAAAGCCAGGTGGGTACATGACCGCGACATATGGACATCCTCGGGAATCGCAGCTGGAATGGACATGGCGGCAGCCTTCGTGGCGCATTATTTCGGAGAAAACACTGCCGACAATATCGCCCAAAAAATGGAATTACGCATTTCCAAAGATCCTGATAGTGACCCTTTTGCGGTGTGACTATCCCACATAACCATCACCCCACCCCTTGTTTTCCATTTCGGAAAGTGTTATATTTTCCATTATGGAAAGTAAATGAGTTTTACTTTCCTCACATAAAACGCTCAAGAAAACACCAAAGGAGAACGTCGTGAGCGACACATATGAGGCACTTCAATTCGACAATCACCACAAAAGAAAAATTGCCAGCAGGAAAAGCAGTCACCCAGTCATCATCGCCATTTTCGGCATACTCATTGCAAGCTGCACTTTCCTATACAATTTCTCAAAACTTTATACAGAACAATCATGGTCATGGATTGCAATAGCATCCCTATTCGCTTTGGTCATCATCTTCTTTATTGCACAAGCACTCCAAACCAGCGCTAGTGCCGGATTACGTAGCCGCGCAGCTGGACAATCATCACAAGGATCAAGCACCCTGAAGTTCATCATCGGCTTTGCGCTCATCATGGTCATGGTGTATGCACCAACAGGTCTGGCAAAAATACTCAACCCTTTTCCGCTATGGGCGCTAGTGATCTGGTCGATCATTGCAGGTATCTGTGCCGCTATCATCTATAAAACCGGTATGCTTAATCGTCGTAAGTTCATATCCCAAGGGGAATAATCACAGCACCATGAATGACTTTGCCCAGTTAGATCCAATCATTCATCCACTTAATCGTTTTAAGATCTGCTCTATCCTCAACACATATGGTGCAACCGAAGACACAGAAACCCATATGCAGTTTTCCGTATTACGGCTCAAAACAGGCCTATCCGACGCCACCCTATCGAAACAGTTGAGCATTCTGGAAGAAAAAAACTACATCAGCAGGTTTCGGGAATACGGCTCTTCTCGGAAAAAAGATATTGTGTGGATTACACTCACGCAACAAGGCAAAAAAGCATTCGACGCTCACCTAGCAGCTCTCAAAGAGCTCAGTGGGCTTTAAGCCTCGCTACCAACCAGGAAAATTAAAACGACCCGCGCAAGGGGGGGGTAAACGCGCGGGTCGCAATTCCCGGTCACAGGGGGGCGGACCGGGGCAGGCCACACTGTATATCGGGGCCTTGCACGAGCAATTATTACATACACCACACACAAACGCAACCAACAGTGCATATAATCCACACAATCCAATACCCAGTTCTATATTAGGCACTTAAATAGTGCTCATTGTCTGAGCAATTCCTTCCCCCTCAGCAGCTCCCGCAATATAAGCCTTAAAATGATGTTCCAAAAAAGGCACCAAGGCCTGTTCCGTCATATCACTAGCACCTAACTGATTCACCAGGCGCACATATTCTTTACTATTGCGGTGATAATACACTTCCGGAACACATAGCCCACGTGGATCAAACCCACCTGCCATAGCACTCAACCGCATAGCAACCCTGGCAACAGTGCCACTACGCTCGCCAAAAAATTCTCGAGAGGCGATCTCACCATGCACTAAAGCAGGAACGAGAACATGATCAGAATGCATCGTAATCATGCGTGCCAGCAAAATAAGTCGCTGCCCCTCACGCACAGGTTTAGCATCTCCACCAGCAAGAGCGTCGATACGCGCCAATACTTGCAAGGGCGCACGCACAAATGTTTGCACACTCTCTGCCACCACCCCAGGTGCTAAAACACTATAGGCGCTCATAGCCACATGCTCACTCATGTGTGGGCTTAGAAAACAATTCAGACGAGCACCCCGCACAATAGCTTCTGAACTGGTAACATCGGAACGTCGTAAGTTGATGCGGGAACGATGAACAGCATTAACCGCCTGTGTTGCCTGAGCAATGAGCGGCGCAACACGTAGGTTCTGAGCTAAATGTTCCAGCTGATTCATAATAATTTATACTACGAATCCACAACAATTAATGCTAGGAGTTCACTTTATAAGCGAATTCGTGGCACCATATATACTAACTGCACTTTTTATTCATTGGAGGGACTCCACTCGTGAGCAACAATAACGGTCTTTTTACCGACGGCGCTGAAACATTCAACGCACAAGTTAATGCCATTCCGCTAAGCGACGTAGACGCAACCAACAACAAATCCATTGGTGCACTCGTGAGCAACGCGACCTCACAAATTTCCACTCTTGTACGTTCCGAAATCGAACTCGCAAAAGCAGAAATTGCTGGCGAAGTTAAAAAAGGTGCCATCGGTGGCGGACTCTTTGGCGTAGCGGGAACCATCGCACTATATAGCTCTTTCTTCTTTTTCTTCTTCCTCGCAGAACTTCTTGCAGACCTATGGCTACCACGCTGGGCTTCATTCCTTATCGTCTTCGTATTCATGCTCGTCCTAGCTGGTCTATTCGCATTCATCGGATTGCAAAAAGTAAAGAAAATTGGCGCACCAAAGAAAACCATCGAAAGCGTCGGCGAGCTCAAGAGCCTTGTACCTGGTCAGGCTCAGGCAAAACTAGAAGCTAGCAACCGCGGTATGTATAGCTAAGGGCAGATATCACCTATGCCCCCAAAGACGAGCGACTTAGCCCACAAAACGCTCACGCCCCAAATCGTAGCTCTCGACGGCTACCAGCATCAGTCTTTACATACCCGGGGCATTAGGCTCCATGCAGTTACCGCAGGAGAAACACACAATCCACTCATTGTGCTATTGCACGATTCTTATAGCGGGTGGATTGATTTTCACCGTAGTCTGCAACCACTAGCAGACTGTGGTTTTCATGTAGCAGCACTTGACCTACGCGGCTATGGGCTTTCCGATAAACCCCCGGTCACCTATGGTATCCACGATATTCTTGGCGATATCTCTGGTGCCATTCGCACTCTCGGCCATGATGATGCCCATATCATTGCAGTAGGCGCTAGTGCTGCAATCGCCTGGATCCTCAGTGGCACCAACCCCAGTCTTGTCCGCAGCATGATTAGCGTCGACGGACTCCATCCCTGTGACCTTCGACTTGCCCTATCACGAGCACCGTGGTCATGCAGCGAATTTATCCGAGAATCTCTACTAGCATGGTTACCTTTCCCGGTAAGCAACAAACTCTGGCGCTATAAAAAACACATTCTCACCAAGAACCTACGTGCGCTGACTAGCGCGCAATATCAACTCAGCCCCTATTTCAAGCAGGATCTCGAGCTACGCTGCAATGCCATGTCCATTGACTCAACATTCCCAGCAGTCATGCAACTACTGCGCCTGCAAATAGCACCTGTACCACTAAAATGGCGCAATATCGACGTTGCCGTTCCCGTTCTAGCCATTAACGACGGCTCACGCAGAAGCATGCACTTGCTGCGCCAAGCACAAAAAAGAGCGACCGGTGTGTTCATTCAGCGCAATGTTCCCGGAGCAAATTTACGCCCACACCTTGAAGCACCCCATGCTTTTGCCGCTGTAGTTTCCGGTTTTATCAACCGAGTAGACCGATAGTACACTCCTAATTTGCTACGCACTCCCCGGTAGCCACTGTATTTGTCAAGGTAGAAACATCACCAATGGCGTCTTTGACCTCCTCAGCAGTAAGTACATAGCCTATATCGCTAGTATCCATAGAAGCACCAAAAACCACGCCGAGAACTTCACCATTCATATTGATCATTGGCCCACCAGAGTTCCCTTGGCGGATATTGCCGCGAATCTCATAGGTATCACGTTCAACCCTGCCAGAAGCATAAATATCTGGCCCGGACACAAGAATTTTATCTGCAACACGTGCAGGAGAAGCCTCAAAAGGACCAGAGAGCGGAAAGCCCATCACTATTGCGTCGTCAGCACTTAGGGCTTCTTTCTGCGCCCATGACAAAGCAGGTAATTCTAAATCATCACTTTCAATGACAGCAATGTCGAGTTGCGGATTGTAATAGACCACCACAGCATCTTTCATCCCCATCACTGTGTCTAACTGCACATGATCGGTACCGGCAACAACATGGGCATTAGTAATCACATGACGCTCGTCGAGCACAAAGCCTGACCCCATGAGTCGGCGAGCGCACTGCTCAGCCTCGCCAATGACATGAATAACCGACGGGCGGAGTCGATCCACCAAAGCAGGATCTGCAATGTCAAGGTCCGGTGCTGGCACGGTTTTCGTCGAAAATTTGCTCAGTGGAGACACCAAAGGAGGCAGCCCTGACTCATCAAGCATAGAGGAGATTTTGGCAGGCACGTTATCAAGAAAAGACGGCACATAATTATTGATCTTCTCAAGTGTCTTAGACGTCTTTATGCCAGTAGCCACCGCGCCAGAGACACCCGTGGCAAGTGGCACTGCAATGATCCAGAGCACAATCACGGCACAGAAGCATTGAAAAATAGCGCCAATAATAGAATCGAGTTTGAGCGTAGATTTCCATCGCACCTGGTCACGTAGGGAATTACCCAATAGACCACCAAGCAGATTCCCCAGACCAACAAGGAGAGTCACAACACTGAGCAAAATAACAAGACGCAAAGGCAAAGAATGAATCTTCTGCGCAATGACCGGCACTAACGCCGCACCACAAATCAGTCCCGCAAGTACCCCAACAGTGGAAAGTATCGACACAAATGCGCCTTGCCGCCACCCAAGCACGAATGACAGTGCTACCGCAACAATGATAACGCAATCGACGATAACCCCTGGGCTAATACTCACAAGCTCATACTTCCCTTCTCACAGCATCTGTATCGTACAACTCTAATCTCCTCAGCTACGAAGTCGAGTATGCACAACCAAAAAGTGCAGATAAATCCTCAATTGACCACAAAAATTTGCTAATATCCACTGCTCTCATTATTTTTAGACCGCGCCAAAACTTGCGCCAAGGGATATATGCGCTCGCGCTGCCACGGCTGTTCCCACCCAGCGTGTTGGATAAGTGCCGAAAGCACCAAAGCAGTAAAACCCCAAATTACATATCCCTCATAGAAAAACGCATCTCCCACCCAAGAACCATAACTCACCCGAAACCGCTGCTCAGGGTCGATAAGGTGCGCTAGTTTGGCGTGGAATACGTCGTCGGTTTCTGCATAATCAATAACGCCCACTGCTGTTTCTTGCGCAGCAAAACCAAGAACCGGACGCACCGGGTACTTAGTGGCGCGAATATACGTTTGGGGCAATAGTGCCAATGGAATAACACTCATACGGTCAAGCCCTGTCTCCTCCCATGCTTCACGCAACGCACAATCCACTTCGTTGAGATCTGTGGAATCCACACGCCCGCCAGGAAAAGAAATCTGCCCAGAATGACTCCGCAAAGACGGCGAACGATGCGTCAGCAACACCCTCGCATCTGCTGGCAACTGTCGCGCATGAGCCTCCCCGCTCAACAACACTAAAACCGCAGCTTGCTTAGCATGATTTTGCACCATAGCGCCGAGTTCCCGATCTGCATGAAAATGCTTTTCGACGACACCCAAATCGATATTTCCCATTAAGGGTCCAAGCCATGCTGGTCGCTCCTGCGGCTGAAGCTGTGTGTTGCGCCCTGGACGATCTGGGATATCTGGTCTAATCAGCACTACGATGCTCCTGCGATAAGTGAGGCTACTGCTTGTTCTAACTGAGCATAATCAGTAAAGGCTTTCGCCTGATACCCCAACATGGTGCCACGCTCATCAAAAACAATGGTGATGGGCACAACCGATGGCAATCCCAACGCGGCGGCAAAAGTACCCCGATCATCGTGATATGAGGGCAACTCCACGTTAAGATCAGTGAGCAGTTGTGCACCAGGAGCTGCTACTTTATCCGCATGCACCCCGATCACATTATATTCTGGATGTTCATTGCGTAGCTGATCGAAAAGTGGTAATTCCACACGACACGGCTGGCACCACCATGCCCATAGGCTCACCACTGTGTACTGTGCCTTTGACGTGTTGGGCACGCTATCTGCACCAAGGCAAGGCAAAGAAACCGGCAAGGCAGTTTCCGGACATTCCGGTCTAGGAGCAAGCGCAGCGCTTGGCTCAGCGCTGTTGGTTTTCGTCGTTTGTGTGGTGGAAAAATGCTCGCGGTTTAGGAAGAAAAGCAACAGGGCAAGCCCCAAGACAAAAACAAGGCTGGAAAAGAAAATAGTTTTTTTCGGCATCCTAACCTACCCCACCAATACCAGCTAAATGGAGTAAATGCTCCCGGTTATCTCCTTTTACCAGGGTTTCTGCCTCAGCTGGCGTCGTAGGCCCTAAGCCAAAACTAGGACAATCCTGCGCAATAAAACACGCGCCGCAAGCAGGTTTGCGTGAATGACACACTCGCCTGCCATGAAAAATGACGCGATGGGAAAACATAGTCCACTCACGTTTTTCGATAATTTCAGCAATCTCGTGCTCGACTTTAACCGGATCCTCTTGTTCAGTGAGTTTCAGTCGACGCATCAACCTGCCAAAATGCGTGTCGACGGTCAAGCCTGGTTTATCAAAAGCATTACCGCGAACCACATGCGCAGTCTTGCGCCCGACGCCAGGCAAACTCATCAGTTCCGCAAGTCCAGTAGGGACCTCGCCGCCAAAATCACTCAGCAGCTTTCTGCCCATGCCGATCAAATGCGCTGCCTTTGCCTTATAAAAGCCAGTAGGTTTGATCAGTTCCTGCAATTGGGTTTCGTCTGCGGTTGCATAAGCTGATGCCGTAGGAAAACGTCGAAAAAGCTCAGGGGTGACCTGATTGACCCGCACGTCCGTACACTGGGCAGACAAAATCGTGGCAACGGTAAGCTCAAGCGCATTAGAAAAATCTAGTTCCGCGCGCGCATGAGGATACCCCTGAGCAAGTTCTCTATTGATTTTGCGCCCACGACGAACTTTTGCCAGCTGCGTCTGCCCCGTTAACGCCGAATGCGCCCCCACTTTTACCCGCTCTATTGGTGGCGCGGTAGCAGGTACTGGCAGATGAGATGCAGACATGAACTCTACTCTAATTCTTTGCCGCGTCTTTCTCACATTGATGTTGACGCAGAATAGGCGTTTCTACCTCTTTGAGGATTTTCTCTAGGGCTGCTGCGAGTGTGTCAATGTCTGCATTGAGCACGGCATGCTGCACCAGTAGCCCTTGGATGAGTGCAATGATTGCTTGCACTATTTCTTGAGCTTTCTCCTGAGCATGTGGGGTTTTTTCTTGCTCGTGCCATTGGGTGAGGTAGTTTTCTAGGGCTGAGTGGAATTGTGTAAATACTCTTTGCACAATTTTTTTCATTTTTTCATCACTCAGGGCTTGTCCCCATACCTGCACGGCGCTGATTCCTATATCTGTGTTATCGCCGTATGTGGTGCGAAAAAATTGTGGCAGCATTTCTGAAGGGGCTGGAATGTGCCCGTTAAAGGGATTCTCTAAGACATCGAGTTTATCTACCAGTATTTGCTCTACTGCTGCCTCAAATAGTTCATCTTTGCTGGCGAAATAGCCGTAGACGGCCCCTGCTGATAGTTCTGATTGTTTAATGATTGCCGCCATAGAGCTTGCTGCGAAGCCATTTTTTTGGATAACGGCGACGGTTGCGTCGATGATGCGTTGGCGTTGTGCTTCTTGACGGGCTTTGGTGAGACGAGGCATAGGGGCATTATAAACACACCCACAAAAAAGAACGTTCATTTTGCTTGTCAGGCACGGTAAGACTATAGTCATAAACAGAACATTCATTCTTTTTGTGAAAGGTTGCCCCATGACCACCAAAAACCAGAGCTCATGGACAAAAGTTCTGTCCATCGGACTCCTCGCCTCAGCAATCGTGGCAGTCATCGCCCTTGCTATCAGCTGGCCCAGCGTGACATCATCACCCAAAAATATCCCGGTGAACGTCGTCGCATCTGAAGAATCATTCCAGACCATGACTCACACCCTGGAATCAACAGGAAAAGAACTCCCTTTTGAGCTCACCCGCGTTGATTCCCGTGCTGAGGCTGAAGAAAAAATCACAACCCGTCAGTCCTATGGCGCATTCATTCTCCCCTCCCCAGAACAACCCACCCTGGAAGTGCTCACCGCACCTGCGGCAAATAAAGCCATTGCCACAATGATCTCCACTGCAGGCGGACAAATGCACAAAATGAGCGTCGCAGCAGCCATGCAGAAAATGCAGAACGCCCCAGCAGCACAGCCTGTCAACCCGGAAATGCTCAGCACCCTCACTCAATCCGCACTGCAAGACCCAACAATCACCGAAGTTGTGCCTCTCACCAGCAAAGACCAACAAGGTAGCGGCATGATGTACGCATTCCTCCCGCTACTTATCGGCGGTCTTGTCGGTGGAGTGCTAATCAGCCTGAAAATCTCAGGGATATGGAACCGAGTGCTAGCACTTGTTGTCTTTCCGGCGCTGGAAGCACTCACTATTTTGCTCATCATGCACAACTGGTTCGGACTTCTTCCACAAGCAACCTTTACACTGTGGGCAGGCTTAACGCTGGCTATTAGCGCAATCAGTAGCTTGGTTGTGGGGCTACACTCCCTCAAAGGCGCAGCTGGTATCGGCATTGCCGCAGTGCTCACCATGTTCATTGGTAACCCTATCTCCGGGGCAATGCTGCCACTAGAGTTCCTCCCCTGGCACTGGGCAACAATCAGCTCATGGCTTGTCCCCGGAGCAGCGCAGCAACTACTACGCAACCTCAGCTACTTCCCAGACGCAAGCAACGCATCTTCATGGATTGTCTTAAGCATCTGGCTTCTTGGTGGGCTGGCGCTACTAGCTCTTTCAGCTACCAAAAAGAAAGCAGCCTCAGAAAATTAACCCCAGACTGGGCGAGAAAAGTCACGTCTAGTGAACAGTTGTGGCAGCAAAGTGCATTTGTTACATATTTCATAGTAGTATGAAGAGGTAACCATATAAACATTCAATGTGGCGTATGGGCACAATATGACACACGGGTACATCCCGCCAAGTAAGCCACCAACGCCACCATTGCAGAGGAGTTGTAAGCCGTGGAAGGCACGCACGATATTCTTGCCCGCGCTGGTATTTTCCATGAGGTCGATCCTGCCGCTGTCGATAGTCTCATCAGTGAGCTAGAAACAGTACGTTTCTCACGAGGCACCACCATTTTTGAGGAACACGAGCCTGGTAATCGCCTCTACATCATCACCTCTGGAAAAGTGAAACTAGCTCGTCACTCCACCGATGGGCGAGAAAACCTACTGGCGATCATGGGACCATCCGATATGTTTGGTGAACTCTCCATCTTCGACCCAGGTCCACGTACTTCATCTGCTGTATGTATCACTGAAGTGTATGCCGCAACAATGGATTCAGAAACTCTCTACAAGTGGATCGACGCGCACCCTGAGATTTCCAAGCAACTATTGCGAGTACTCGCCCGCCGCCTGCGCCGCACCAACACCTCTCTTGGTGACCTTATCTTCACCGATGTCCCTGGTCGCGTCGCAAAGACACTATTGCAACTCGCTAACCGTTTCGGCACCCCAGAAGGTAGCGCACTACGCGTTAATCACGACCTCACCCAGCAAGAAATTGCTCAATTAGTTGGTGCCTCTCGAGAAACTGTCAATAAAGCACTAGCCACTTTCGCACAACGTCAGTGGATTCGCCTCGACGGCAAATCCGTGCTCATTGTCAATCCAGAACATTTAGCAAAGCGCGCACGCTAATCGAATAAATAAAACCGGGCAAAGAGTTTTCTCTCTGCCCGGTTTTTGCATCTCGCTTACTTTTGCTGCGCCAAATACCGCAATGCTACTCGAGTTGACTGCTCAGCAGCACCACGCAAAACTGGATCAACATCATCGTAGATTTCGTCGATAAGGTGCTTAATCTCAACATCGTCGCCCAATTTACGCTGGGCAGCAATAATCTGCTCCAAACGCTGCTGGCGGCGCTCAATATACCACTTAGCATAAGAGGAAACATCCTCCCCATCAGGACCATGCCCTGGCAGCAGATGCACGTCGACGCCGCGCTGCTCCAAAATCGCCAAAGAATCAAGATATGCCCCAAGATCGCCATCAGTTTCAGAGATCATGGTGGTATGGCGACCAGCAATAGTATCACCGGTGCAAATGCCCTCCAGAGTAGAGTTATGCGGCTCATGACTCCAGATAAAAAAGCTTACCGAATCACCAGTGTGCCCAGGAGTATGCACCACTTCAATCTGCGGCGTAACCCCTTCAACACTGATGATTTCGCCATGCTCCAACGCAGCACCATCAATACAATACGATGGGTCGAAAGCGCGAACGCTTGCCCCAGTTAATTGCTTGAATCGCTGCGCACCATCAGCATGATCATGATGGCGGTGAGTCAAAAGCACCACGCCTACTTCTTGCGCCTTAGCATGGAGCACATTCAAGTGCCCCTCGTCGGCAGGACCTGGATCGATAACAATACTGCAGGTATCCTCAGGTGCACGAATTACCCAGGAATTAGTCCCCTCCAATGAGGAATATCCAGGGTTTGGACATAAAACAACAGAGGCGGACGGTGTTACCGGACGCAACTGACTATAAGCAGGATGTTGCATATTCACTAGCTTAGTTACTTTTTTATTTTTTGCAGAGTTTTAACAGTACCCCGCGTTATGAAATTTTGCTTTTCGACGCCCATCCTGCCAATTACTGCGCCTGCGCGACTTCAACCACAAGCTCAATCTCAACTGGCGCACCCAACGGCAATTCAGCAACACCCACGGCAGAACGCACGTGCATACCTGCATCGCCAAAAATCTCTGCCATAAGCTCAGATGCGCCATTAACGACGGCGGGTTGCGCATGAAAATTCTGAGCGGAAGCCACAAAACCAACGATTTTTAGAATACGAACCACATTGCCGATCCCCACAACTGCGTCGACCGCAGCTAAAGCATTAAGGGCAGCAATCCGTGCGTATTGATATGCCTCATCAACGCTTACTTCAGCGCCGACCTTTCCTACAGCTGCAAGCTCTCCCTGGACAAAAGGCAACTGACCTGACGTCCACACTTGATTCCCCACCCGAGCAGCAGGGATATAAGCCGCAACTGGCGCAGCAACTGCAGGCAGTGTGATATTCAATTCTTTTAATCGGCTAGTAACACTGGTGTCGCCAGACATTACTGCACCTCACGCTTCATATAAGCGACTAGGTTCTCTGGATTAGCGCCTGGAAGTACAGTGACAAGCTCCCAGCCTTCTTCGCCCCAATTGTCAAGAATCTGCTTTGTTGCATGAATGAGCAAAGGTACAGTTGCATATTCCCATTTAGTCATGGCTACTACTCTAGTGGGCTGTCAGAGGTGGCGCTACAGTCCGAGAAGTTCTCCCCCCTCGGCGAGATAAGTTGCCCAATCAGTAACATCGGGATTCTTACGCAAAATGGCACGACGCTGACGCTCAGTAAGCCCACCCCATACGCCAAACTCAACCTTATTATCCAATGCGTCGGACCGGCATTGCATCATCACAGGGCATTTACGACATAAAGCTGCGGCTTCGCGCTGTGCAGCACCACGTACAAATAATGCGTCTGGATCCCCATCTCGACAAATTGCCTGTAATACCCACTCATTACGAAGATTAGCTGCCGAGCTACTTGAATTTTTCGGGCTACTAAGTAGTGAAGTAGTCATACTTTCCATCCTCGATATTCACGCCGATAGGATCACCATGTAAGTGTACTCACATAGCCCATATTGAGTCTAATGGATCACACATTAAGGGGGTCTGGTTATTCCCCCTAGCATAAAAACATGACTAATGTAGTAAGGGTGTCAAAGTGGAAATCAATTGGAGAAATGCTCGCAGCAACCGTTGGCGCCGGCATTGTCTGCGCACTCGCCATCAGCCCGGTCGCCGCGATTGGCAGCGTTGCAGTCAAAGAAACAAATGAGACAATGCAATCAAAATTTGAGGATCTCTCCACTGGATCCACCCCCGGGGTTACTACCGTTACTGACAAGAACGGTGACCCTATAGCTTGGCTCTACGATCAACGCCGCTTCGAGGTCCCCAGCGACGCCATCTCCCAAAGCATGAAAGATGCCATCGTTTCCATCGAAGATAGACGATTCTACGAACACAAAGGCGTAGATATTCAAGGTAATCTCCGCGCCATTGCCGCCAATGTGGTTGCAGGTGGCGTCGAACAGGGCGCATCAACTATCGACCAGCAATACGTCAAGAACTATCTCCTTCTTGTCGCCTCTCACAATGAAGATGAGCAAGCAGCAGCAATCGAAACCTCTATCCCGCGTAAATTACGCGAAATGCGCATGGCATCCGACCTGGATAAACAGCTACCCAAAGACGAAATCCTCACGCGCTATCTCAACCTCATTCCCTTTGGCAATGGCGCCTACGGTATCGAAGCAGCAGCACAAACCTACTTTGGTATTCCTGCCGCACAATTGAATATCCCACAGTCGGCAATGTTAGCGGGCATGGTACAAAGTTCTTCCTACTTAAACCCCTATACCAACCCAGATGCAGTGACCCAGCGTCGTAACGCAGTGCTCGACGCAATGGCCAATGCAGGAGTTATCTCACCTGAAGATGCCGCCACGTTCAGCGCAGAACCACTAGCAGTGCTAGAAACACCGCAAGGATTACCTAATGGCTGCATCGCAGCTGGCAATAGTGGCTTTTTCTGCGACTACGTGCTTGATTACCTCTCGCAAAAAGGCTTCGACATCAACCAGATCCACAAAGGTGCCTACACCATCAAAACCACCTTGGATCCCGTCGTCCAGCAAAGCGCACAAGATGCAGTAAGCACACAGGTCAGCCCAGATGCAGTGGGTGTTGCCGATGTCATGAATGTCATCGAGCCAGGAAAAGAATCAAGGCGAGTCCTCGCCATGACCTCCTCCCGCAACTACGGACTAGACCCCGAAGCCGCCCAAACAGTATTCCCACAAGCATCCACGCTGGTCGGCAATGGCGCTGGCTCGATTTTTAAGATCTTCACCGCCGCCGCCGCACTCGAACAAGGCTATGGTTTGGACACCATCTTCGCAGTGCCCAACCGCTACGAAACCCAAGGCATGGGCGAAGGCGGTGCCGAAAACTGCCCAGCAGGCAGCTACTGCGTAGAAAACTCCGGCTCCTATGCCTCCCAAATGTCACTACGCGACGCACTGGCATACTCACCCAACACCACCTTCGTCAAACTAATCGAACAAGTTGGCGTAGCAGATGTCGTCGACATTTCCGTACGCCTCGGACTACGCTCCTACACCAACCCTGGCACCTTCGACGGAGAAAGCTCCATCGCAGACTACGTCAAAGACCATAACCTCGGCTCCTACACCCTAGGACCCACCGCAGTTAATCCACTCGAACTATCCAATGTTGCCGCCTCCCTAGCTTCCGAAGGAACCTGGTGCGAACCCAACCCCATTGAATCAATTACCGATGCGCAAGGCCAAGAAGTATCACTACCCACTCCACCTTGCGAACAAGCCCTAGACCGCGACGTTGCCAATGCACTCGCCGCCGGCATGAGCCAAGACGCCACCAAAGGAACAGCACAACGTGCTGCCCGAGCAGCCGGCTGGAAAGGGCAATTAGCTGCCAAAACCGGCACAACCGAATCCCATGAATCAGCAGCATTCCTAGGATTCAACAGCAACTTTGCCGCAGCCTCCTATATCTACAACGATGGCACCACCATCGTGCCACTATGCACCTCCCCTGTGTACCAATGCGGCACCGGTTCCCTCTACGGTGGCGACGAACCCGCACGCACCTGGTTTAGCGCAGCAGGACAACTCAATGCAGCCGCAGGAACCTTGCCTGGCTACGACGCAAAATACAACCAAGGATTTGTTTCTTCCCTCAGCGCCAGCTACCGTGGACGCGACGTCGAAGAAGTACGCAAAGAACTTACCGCTCGTGGCTATGATGTACTCACCCAAGTCACCAGCGGCGACGGCACAGAAAAAAATCATGTGATGCGCGTCGATGCGCCAGTTCCACTCAAACGAGGCGCAAGAGTAACCGTCTACGTTTCCGACGGCACCATTCCAGTGCGTCCGACACGAAACTACAACCCACCCACCACATCCAATAGTTACACCAGCCCCGACATCAACATACCAACTATCGAGACACCTAACTTGGATGGGATCGTCGATCAGCTACAAGATCTACTCAACCAACGCTAAGACCGCACACAATGGGCAACGACCACCGCGAGAATAGCAGAAAAAATGCCCACTAGCGGTGGAATGCCTATACCCAGCGTCGTAGAGCCATAAGCTAATGCAGCCGCTACCACATAGCTCAACAAATTAGGCAGATAATAACGCGGCAACTCCACATCGGTTGGCATTTGCGTCCGACGCCAGCGCATAACATAATCACCAATAATCACCCCACCGAGCGGCGGAATGAATACGCCCAATAGGTACAAGAAATCAATAAGATGATTGTGCACGCCCAAAATCGCAAAAACAGTGCCCACCACAGAACCTGCCACCACAAAAGGCGCTTTCCTATTCTTGCCAAAAATCTCCGCACCGGCGACGCCAAACGCATAGGCAGTATCGGCATTCGACTTCCACAAATTACCAAAGAGCAAGAACAAGCCCAAAGACACCAAACCGAGTTGGTAGAGGATCACCACAAAGTCGCCTTCGCCAAAGGTCATCGCCCCAATAGCGCCAAAGAAAATCATCAAACCATTGCCAAAAATAAAACCAATAACACACGCCAACACAGCATGAGTGCCACTCTTGGCAAACCTAGTCCAGTTAGGCGCCTGCGTACCGGCAGACACAAAGGTACCGACCACCGTCGTAATAGCTACCGCCAAAGACAGCTGAGCCCCCGGCTCTAACGCAAAAAGACCAGACCAGCCGCCCACCTTATCCACACACTTGTAGACCACCCACACTGCTAATACCAGAATCAACGGCGTCGTAATAGCAGACACCCAGTACATTCCTCTATAGCCATAGCACGCAGTCAAACACATCAAGGTGCTGGAAATAATCATCACCGCCACCTGGGCACCATAAGACTGCCAACCAAAAGCCTGAGCAGTCATCGACCCCACCGTACCAATAATGACCCCATACCAACCCAATTGAGTACCGCCAAGTAACAGCGAAGCCACCTTCGCCCCATGCGTTCCCAACGTATAGCGAGCCATCACCACAGTGGTCAACCCAGTACGAGCCCCAACCCAACCCAAAGTCGCCACATACGCACCCAGGATCAAGGAACCAAGACCCACCACCATGAGCAGCTCGCTAAAACGGAAAGCAACGCCGAGTTCAGCGCCGGAGATCATCGTCGGGGTGAAAACAGTAAACCCAAGCAGCACCACGACGAGCGAGAAGAAAGTTTTGCGCGCCTGCACTGGCACAGGGGTGACCGGATAATCTGGATCTGCGTGCTTAGCACTATTCATGTGGTTCTCCAATATCTTCCGCCCACAACTGCGGGCGCTGCTCAAGCATTTTTTGCATAAGTTCATAGCACTGGGGATCGTCGGCAATGATAAGTTCCTTGCCCATCGTTTTTAACCACTGCTCCGAAGCCTGAAAACTACGATTCTCCCCAATCACAATGCGCGGAATGTCATAAAGGGTGGCAGTACCAGCACACATATAACACGGAGACAACGTGGTATAGAGCGTGGCGCGACGATACACCTCGGCCGGGAGACGTCCCGCGTTTTCAATACAATCCGTCTCGCCATGCCTAATCGCAGAACCCAACTGAATACGACGATTACGCCCCACTGCAAGCACTTTTCCATCTGCCACCAAAGCCGCCCCGATAGGAATACCACCTTCATCCCAACCGATGCGAGCCTGTTCAATTGCGAGATCAAGAAACCGGCGATCATGTTCACTGAGCATACTTTTTCCTATCCACTACTTTCCTTAGCGCTTTCTTAGTGGAAACTCTAGCGCACACATATCCACAATGCCCGCGATAGCCGCCTGCGCAATAATCTTGCCCTTAGCAGCGCTTGCCCCAGCAGCCGACGCCAACGCCCCATGCGAAGGAATATCAGTTTTTTGACTTGGCACGCGCAGATACGTCGGCGGCGAAAACGACACTTCTTGAGGATAATTCTGCTGCCGCACCGCATCCGGCGCAATATGCAACATCAGTGACGTTTCCGTCAACGCACCATGCTCTAGTGCCCAACCCGGGAATGTCCCCTGATCAAATAGTTGATTAAGAATATGCTCAGGAAGAGGATCCCACCAGTTTGTCTGCATGATTTTCACGTCACGCCCCGCCTGTTGCTGAGCACAAATCATTGCTTCCTGGAGAGGAAATTGATTCTCAAAGTGCGAGTTGATGATCAGCACTTTGCTAAACCCATCTGCCAGTATTTCCGTGAGGATATCCGTCGCCAAACTTATCAAGGCCATCGCGCTAAGGTCTATCGTCCCAGGAAACAAAGGGCCACCGCCGCTAAAAGGATTCGAGCGATACCCATAATGAATCTCGGGGAAAACCACTGCATCAATGAGCTTTTCGACGCCCGCCGCAATGTGTTGCGCAATGATAGTGTCCGTGGACAGTGGCAGGTGCCGACCATGTTGTTCACAAGAACCAACAGGGACAATAGCAATGCTATCGGTGGCAGCAGCAATATCTTCCCATGTCGCCGCAGCAGCGTACATTTATTCATCTCCTTGACGATCACGAGCAAAAGCAACGGCAATACCAGTAATGACTGCAGCCAACGCTAAGTAGTATCCAGGGGCAAGAACAGTGTTACACCTGCCGATAAGCCAGGTGGCAATCATGGGTGCAGTGCCGCCAAACACAGCATTGGCAATGTTGAAGGTCAGCGCAAAGCCGGTTAGTCGCACCTGCGTAGGGAATTGTTCGGCGAGGAATGCCGGGAGCACGCCGTCGTTAAGCGCAAGAACACCACCGAGGCACACTTGCACTATGAGCACGAGTACCAATCCTGAGCTTCCGAGCAGCATAAAAGCAGGCACAATGCTGATTCCCATGACAGCTGCCGCGATGAGCATGGTGGTGCGTCGTCCGAGCTTATCGGATAACGCGCCCGTGATCAGGACGAAAATGATATAGAACGCAGAGGAAATACTCGAAACGATAAAGGCTGTGCTGGCATTCATGCCAATTTCCTCAGACAAATAAATGGGAACATAGGTCAAGATGACATAGAACCCGATCGCGTTAAGGATGGCACCGGCAAAAGCAACGATCAACGCCCGCGGATAGCGAATTACCTCGGCGATTGGCAGGCGCTGAGATTTATGCGCCTGGGTAAAAGAATCCGACTCCCCCGCTTTACGACGAATATAAAACCCATACAAGCCCAATGGTGCAGCGCAGAGGAAAGGTATGCGCCAGCCCCAGGTGGCCAAGGCAGAATCAGAAAGCACACCGCTGAGCAGCGCAGCCAATAAAGAGCCAAGGAGCAGCCCCGATGCAGTTGCCGAGGGAACCACAGCCGCGTAAAGCCCACGCTTATGCGCGGGAGCAACCTCAGCCAAGTGAGTGGACGCGCCCGCATACTCCCCAGCAGCGGCGAAACCTTGAACCATGCGCAAAATCAGCAACGGGATGGGCGCAAAGGCACCAACACTGGCGTGAGTGGGCAAAAATGCAATGCATAAGGTCGCTGCGGACATCATCACGACGGAAATGCTTAGGGTATGAATGCGGCCGATTCTGTCGCCAATGTGACCCCACACCACTGCCCCCAGCGGGCGAATCAGGAAAGAAAGCGCGAAAAGGGCAAATGTCTGTACTAATGCGGTTCTTCCTGAGCTCTCTGCGAAAAATACCTTTGCGATGATCGCCGACATGTAGACGTAGGCTGCGTAGTCGAACCACTCAATGAACGTGCCGATGAAGGCCGCTTTGGTTGCCTGGCGCAATTGCCTGTCTGCTGGCACAGATTGGGCAACGGTTGTTATGCGTGTGGGTGCGTATTCTAAAACCGACATTGTCCATTACTCCTCCGACTGCTCGACTGAGATGAGAGTAAGGGTTGGATAAGAAAGCTGTCAATACCTATCGACCTATAGAACAATGAGGTGGGTGCCGGATTGCGCCAAATCCGCGAGCATATGTTAGATTTTTCTATTATCTGACAGAAAATGGGGAGTGCCCCCAGAAAGGGGAACGCATAATGCTCATCACCAACGCACGTATCGCAAACCACAACGACGATGCCCACTACGACATCCGCATCACCAACGGAAAAATCGAAAGTATCACCCCGGCAACGCACGCCACAGATAACGACAGCTACAATGCCCACGGGCGCATCGTAGCCCCGCAATTCGTCGAAGCACACATCCACCTCGACTACGCCAACACCGCAGGCACACCCCGCGACAACCAATCAGGAACACTCTTTGAAGCAATAGAAATCTGGCGCGAACGCAAAGAACAAGGACTCAACAACCCAAAGCTCATCCGCGCCAACGCCATCGCCGCCGCCCGCTCCGCCGTCGCACACGGCGTAGGCACCATCCGCACCCACGTCGACGTAACAGACCCCAACCTCGTCGCCTTCTACGCACTACAAGAAGTCAAAGAAGAAATAAAAGACTGGTGCGAGATCGAAATCGTCGCCTTCCCCCAAAACGGCATCTACGCATACCCCGGCGGCGACAAACTAGTAGCACGAGCCCTCGACGAAGGCGCCGACGCAATAGGTGGCATCCCCCACCTAGAACCCACACGAGAAGACGGCATCGCATCACTCGACTACCTCTTCGACCTCAGCGAAAAATACGGAGTACCCATCGACATCCACTGCGACGAAATCGATGACGAACACTCCAGATTCACAGAAGTCATTGCAGCCCAAACCAGCAAACGCTCCATGCACGGATTAGCCACAATTTCCCACGCAGTAGCCATGAGCTACTACTCGCCAGGCTACCTATCCCGACTACTACCCAAACTCGCCGCAGCCCAAGTGAACTTTGCCGTATGCCCCAATGAAAACCTCCACCTACAAGGGCGCGGGTTTAGCAGCGCCGTCCCTCGGGGCGTAGCACCAATAAAACAGCTCACCGAGTTTGGGATAAACGTCGCACTGTGCCAAGACTCAATCTCCGACCCCTGGTACCCCCTAGGCAATGGCGACCTATTGCGCATACTCGACACCGGGCTACACGTCAGCCATATGCTCACCCCCACCTACCTCGACAATTGCCTAGAGTTCATCACCACAAACCCAGCACGCAACCTCAGGCTCAACAACTACGGGATCGCCGAAGGCAACCCCGCCAACCTCATTGTGCTCGACGCCACGTCGCAACGCGACGCATTGCAGCACAGCGCCCCCGTACTGCTATCCATACACAACGGGAAGAAAATTTTTGAGCGAGCAGCAGCGCCCGCCCAATGGGACTACTGAAGCAACTCACGCACCGCAGCAGAAAGACGCTTACCATCAGCGCGACCAGCAGCACGAGCAGTAGCAACCTTCATGACCTGCCCCATCTGCTTCATCGTCGCCTCGCCCTGCTGCTCCTTCACCTCAGCAATAGCAGCAGCAACCAACTCGCCCAGCTGCTCATCATCCAACTGAGCCGGCTGGTACTCGCTGAGGATGCGCGCCTCAGCCAACTCATTATCCGCTAACTCCTGACGACCCGCCTCAGCATACACCTCGGCAGACTCGCGGCGCTTTTTAATCTCACGAGCAATAACCTTCAGGACATCGTCGTCAGTAATCTCATGCTTAGAACCATTAGTCTCCTCAAGCTGAATCGCAGCAAGAAGCATACGCAACGCACCAACACGCTCCTTATCGCGCTCCTTCATGGCAACGGTCATATCAGAACGGATCTTTGTCTTTAATTCACTCATAACACCCCATAGTACCCATTTGTCGAGTATCCTAAACACTTTAGAGTTAGCAACAAACAAGGAACATACACATGAGGACACTCCTGGCCGGATTGGGAATCGCCAGTGCCGCAACCACCATATGGGGCATACGCGAATGCGAACAATTTGAGCTCAAAGAAATTACCCTACCCCTGCTAGCCCCCGGCACCTTACGCGGCGCCAAAGACTTCAAGATACTCCACATCAGCGACCTACACATGGTTGCCTCCCAAACCAAAAAACAACAATGGGTCGCCCAACTCGACGCACTGCAACCAGACCTAGTCGTCAACACAGGCGACAACCTCTCCGACCCCAAAGGCGTACCCGGCGTACTACGCGCGCTCAACCCACTGCTCAAGCGCCCAGGCATCTTCGTCTTCGGCAGCAATGACTACTACGCCCCCCGCATGGTCAACCCGCTGACCTATTTGCTCGGCAAAAAACGCAAAGTCAGCAAAATAGAATTACCGTGGCAAGGAATGCGAGCTGCTTTCGTCGAACATGGCTGGTACGACGCCAACCAACGCCGACACGAATTCCAAATCGGACACGTGCGCATTGCCGCCACCGGCGTCGACGACCCACACCACGACCTCGACGACTACACCCAAATCCAAGGCGCACCCCACCACGACGCCGACCTAAGCCTCGCACTCCTCCACTCCCCAGAACCACGCGTACTAGAAAAATTCGAGCAAGACGGCTACATGCTCAGCCTTTCCGGACACACCCACGGCGGGCAAATCTGCCTACCCGGCTCGCGCGCAATCGTGACCAACTGCGGAATCGACCGACGCCGCGCCCAAGGCCTCCACCGCTACGGCAACCTCTGGATGCACGTATCCAATGGGCTCGGCACCTCACGCTACGCACCAGTACGCCTCTTCTGCCGCCCCTCCGCAACACTGCTACGTATCCAAGAGCAGCATTTGCTACAGTAATGAGAACGCGGGATATGGCGCAGCTTGGTAGCGCACCTCGTTCGGGACGAGGGGGTCGCAGGTTCAACTCCTGTTATCCCGACTTGTGAAAAACCTGTGGAAACCAATGGTTATCCACAGGTTTTTCTGTATGCGCATTAGCAACGTGCCGTGCAACCACACCCATGAATTACAGTTACCCCCATGACTCTACTGCACGCTTACCTCAACGCCCATGCACAAGGCATGGCGTTGGTTCAAGCTGCAACAGGAATGGACGCCACGCAGCTCATTGAGCTCGGTGCGGATCGCGCCACCGCCAAAAACCTCAGCAAACTCGCGGAAATCTACTTTGGGAACACCAGCTTCACCAAGTACCAAGCGCAATGCGCAACGAACAGCCATAATCTCAGCGCTCTCATCACCATCGAACGCTACGTCGCACGAGTAAAAAAGGTGCGCGACCAATGGAAATTACGCGAAAAACTCTGCCGCACTCCGGAAAAACACATAGCGCGAGTAGCCAAGCAGCATCTACCTGCCGCTACGCCTAAAGAAGGCATAAAAATCATGCGGCGGGACAACGGGGCACCCATGACCGTATCGCTCACCGGGGCGTCTACTATCCTCGCCGACTTTGTCAGCGCTCTCGACCCACACAATCCCATCGCCTCGCTCAACAATCTGCTTGACGGCAGTGTGGCTCGTC
Source organism: Corynebacterium sp. sy039 (assembly GCF_007904105.1). Lineage (NCBI taxonomy): Bacteria > Bacillati > Actinomycetota > Actinomycetes > Mycobacteriales > Corynebacteriaceae > Corynebacterium > Corynebacterium sp. sy039. Next base: position 2,083,217 of record NZ_CP042325.1, read on the forward strand.
CACAAATACACGCCAATGTGATTGTTCCGCTCGATGCACACACGCGCATCGTCCAAGGCGATAACGACGTCATCCTGCACACTTCCCACGGCGCTACCATGACCGGTGCCGAGTTTGTTGCGCGTCATCTGGCGCAAGAGGGATTCGCCACCTTGGTATCGCCGATGCAGGGGGCGGTAAATCTCTACCGCACCAGCAGGTTCGCGTCGTCGAAGCAGCGTATCATGCTTCAAGCCGAGACGAGCACCTGCGCATGGCCGGGGTGTCGAAAGCCTATTGACCACTGTCAAACGCACCACATCATCGGGTGGAAATACGGTGGCGAAACGAACATAGATAATCTCGTACCGTTGTGCACATATCACAATGGCATCAACGACGACCGAGCCGCGGCGCAAAATACGCCATTCACCACACGCGGGTGGATCGCCAAACGGACCTGGCATCCGCCTAATTAGGCGCGCGCAATTTTTTCGAGTAGCGTCGCCAATTCTTGTGCGCCGTGATCTACTGCGTCACCCCAGATGTCTGCCGATTGTTCATTGGCACTGTCACTGACCTGCTTGATTAGGGTTATAGGGATGCCAAAATGCTGCGCCACCAGGGCGCAGGCGTACCCCTCCATGTCGCACAGCTGTGCCTTGTGCGCAAGACGGGTACGTGTTTGCTCGTCTTGGATGAAAGCGTCTCCCGTGGCGAGGCGCGCCTTGGGCAGGTTTGTGACCGGGGCGAGGTCGATTCCGTTGGTGAAGTGCTGCCTCGTAATGCGTTCGAGGGTGGCGTGGTCGAAATCGTGTTTGTGTACGTGGCTGATTTCATACACACCGTGGTGGCCGTCGACGAGCGCGCCGGCTGTACCAGCGTTGATGATGCGGCTTGGACGTGGCCCATTCGCGAGCGCTTCGGTCAGGCTGATCGCGGCTGCAAGGGTGCCTATTCCGGTGATGAGCAACGGTACGTCTGCGGGCAGGGCTGCCATTTCCTCTTTTGTGGCGGCAACGATGAGTGGTTGGTTCATAGTCGTTTAGTTTAGCTTGCACACCAAAGCTACTAGATTTATAGTAGCTACTAACTTAATAGTAACTGAAGGGATTTTTATGCTACTCATCGTCCTCATCGCGCAATTCATCACCCCCATGTCGATAGCTGGAACCGCCATCGCACTACCACAAATCTCCACCCATTTAGGGGCGCATACCACAGCCCTGCAATGGATTATCAACGGATTCAACCTCGCCTTTGCCCTCAGTGTCCTATTCTGGGGGACCTTAAGCGACAGAATCGGCTACCGGCGCACCTTCACGATTGGTACCGCACTCTTTTCCGCTGGCAGCCTAGTCAGCGCAATCAGCCCTTCCCTACTGCTGATCGACATAGCCCGAATCTTCGCTGGCATCGGCGCGGCAGCAGTGCTCACCGGATCCAGCTCACTCTTGTCCACCGCATTTTCGGGCAGCGCAAGAGACAAAGCCTTCGCCCTATTCGGCACCGTCAATGGCCTGGGGCTTGCCCTTGGCCCCACATTCTCTGGCTTCCTCGTCGACAGTTTGGGGTGGCGCGGAGTTTTTGCAGTGCATGGCTGCATTCTCGGCGCGATCGCGCTCATCTGCCTGTGCACTGAGCTGCTGCCAAAGACCAGCGGCAGCGAAAAAGCCCCGCTTCTCGACCTCTCGCTACTCAAAAATCGGGAGTTTCTTGCCATGTGCCTGGTGCCGGTGGCCGCAGCCATCGGTTTTGTCACGCTTTTGACTTATCTACCCTCGGCGCTCAGCGCTATCACAGCGCTAAGCCCTGGCCGTGCCGGCGTGCTCATGCTCGCCATGACTGCCCCCATTGTCGTCGCACCGCTGGTGATTGCGCGCACCCGCCTGGGCACAAACACGGTCATCTACGCCAGTCTTGCCGCCCTCATCCTGGGCAATTGCGGTCTGCTTTTGTTGTCGGAAGATCGCAGTGTCGCCATCATTATCATTCCTATGATGCTGCTCGGCTGTGGTTTTGGACTCCCCCTCGGGCTTATCGACGCCCATGCGCTCAGCGTCGTCCCGCCACAACGTGCAGGCACAGCCGCTGGGTTACTCAACTTCTTTCGCATTGGCAGCGAAGCGATATTCGTCGCCCTCTATGGGGCATTATTGTCCTTGCTTATCCCCGATAGTGCCACTGCCGCTGGGCAACCAGGACACCCCGATATGTACCACCATGCTTTTACCATGCTCATCACAGGAATTGTCGTGCTCGTCGGGGCGCTCAGCTGCACCATCGTGCTGATTCGACGTCGAGAGTAGTATGGACGGCATGGATGAACACCCACGGCGCGAGGACTTTGACCTCTCAAAGATATTGCATGCTTTATCAGATGAAAATCGACGCCGCGTTATCGTGGAATTAGCGCAGCAACCTGAGGGCACAGAGCAATTCTGTAGTTTCTTCCGTACCCCGTGGGCCCCGTCGACCCGAACGCATCATTTTCGCATTCTGCGCAATGCCGGTCTGATCTGGCAGCGTGACGTCGGCAACGGCAAAATGACCAGGCTGCGTCGCGAGGACATAGACGCTGCCTTCCCCGGACTACTCGATAGCATCATCAGGCACGCTACTTAGTGGTGTACGTGCCAGCAACCGCTCTGCCCCATACGCGGCAGCCACAAACAAAACGATAACGCCTATGCTCACCCACAAAATATGCGGAGCGCCATTGTTTGCAAGCGCACTCAACGCTGCCGTGGGATAGTGCAACGGCATAAGATGTACCAGCACTCGCCAAGCGGCCGTAAGTTCGACACTAGCTGCATGAGTCCACACCCAGCCAACAACCCCCACTTGTACCGCTACCAGCCCAAGGGTGAGCTTTTCGCCACAGATCCGCACCGCCAAAGCCGCACCCACCACAAAAAGACCAGCAACCACTGCCGACGCAGCGGCAATCCCCACGCCAACGCCAACACCAAGCAGGTACACCAACCCACCGGCGATGCTTGCGAGCGTGACAACTGCTAGCGCCATAGTGCGCTTACTTCCCGACCAGCGTCGCAATGCCGCCCCAAGGAGTACCGCAGCAGAGATTAAGAAAGCGTAGAGAGGCGCTAGGGTGCGCACTGATTGTTGTGCCTGTGGAGTCTGCTGCGGTGCGGCAGGCAATGCACGTTGAGCTTGGGCTATCGAATCTTTGGTTTTCTTGGCAAGGCCATCGACTTTATGCGCCCCATCATTAAGCTCGTCGACGCCAGCCAATGCTTGATCAACCCCCGAGGTCAATTCTTGCAGGCCTGCAGCCAGCTGCTGCGAACCAGTGGTTGCCGAGTAGATGCCGTCGTGGAAGCCATAGCCTGGCACGTTGAGTTGATTGGCGAGTTCTCTGGTTCCAGACTTGAGCTCTTCTAGCTGTGCGGTGGTGTTTTGGTCGATAACGAAGTTTTCCACTTGGGCGCGCAAGGTGGTTAGTTGGTCGCGGAACCGCACGATTCTGGGATCGGTGTCGGTTTTGATGTCCTCGAGCATTTGGTCGATTGCGCCGAGCAGCTGCCCACGGATTGCTTCTAACCCTACGAGCTGGCGTGATGCGGATTCAATGCCGTCGGCAATTTTGGTCGCTCCCGCGCCTAGTTGACCAGTGCCGGCTTGGAGCTGCGTCATGCCGTCGGCAAGCTGGGAGGCACTGTCGCTGGCTTTGAGTGCGCCTTGGGATAATTCTTGGGCGCCGTCGGCAAGTTTGGTGGTGCCTTGTGCTAACTGGCCAGTGCCGTTTTTTAAGAAACCAGATTGGCTGCCTGCTTCTAGTGTTGCTTTGCGGGCGAGCGTTAGTGCTTGGGCGTCGGCGGCAGAGTAGCTTGGCGCGGGCGCTGCCTGTGGTTGTTCTTCGCGGCTCCAGATTTGTGCGAAGTCGTCTGTGCCGACGAGGGCATAGATTGCACCAGCGATAAAGGGTAAGCAGAGGATAAGTGCTGCTAGGTATCTGGTTTTTGTGGTCATGTCTGTTGAAGTGTAGTGGATATGTCAGAATTATTTTTAGACGCACCGACACTCCATTTATTATTTTCACTTTTTTCACATAAACCACATTATTTTCATGCAATGTTAGAATAAGCAGAGACAAGTCCAAACTAGGGTATGCGAGGAATCTGTGACTTTAATTTACGTACTAGCACTAGCAGTATTCGCCGTGCTCATCTCGCCCGCAGCAGTGCGAATGTTCAACCGCAAAGCCGGACTCCCCCTCGCCGCCATCTTCCTTGGCGCAGCAGCACTACTCTTTAGCAAACTAGGGCGCATCCTGCATGAACAACCACTAAGCTACACCAAACAATGGATCCCCGACCTACTCGGCTCCGGAGTGGGCATTAACTTCACCCTCAAGGCAGACGCACTCAGCGTCTTTTTTGCTTTACTCGCCCTATGCATCGGCGCAGTGGTCTTTATCTACTCTGCCAGTTACCTCCCCAAACGCTCAGGAAACACCAGCTTCTACACCATCATGAGCGCCTTCATGGCAGCCATCCTCCTCCTCGTGCTTGCCGACGACGCCTTCCTCCTATTCATCGCATGGGAATTAGTCTCACTGGCATCCTTTATGCTCATTGCCCGTTCCGGCGGCAAAGGCGGCGAACTAGGCTCGCAACGCACCCTGGTGCTGACCTTTGTCGGCGGCCTTACCTTACTCATCGCCTTAGCTATCGCAGCCACCCAAGCGCATACCACCAGCATCAGTGGCATTATCCACGCCGACTTCTGGGGCGAAAACCCCCGCTTGAGCGCGATCATTGCCATCTTGATTGCCCTTTCTGCATTTAGTAAATCCGCGCAGCTGCCCTTCCACTTCTGGCTGCCTGAGGCAATGGCAGCAGCCACACCAGTATCTGCATTCCTCCATGCAGCGGCAGTGGTAAAAGCCGGCGTGTACTTGCTCATGCGATTTTCCGCCGTATTCCATAGCACACCGGCGTGGAATTATTTGCTTATCGTCGTCGGTATGGCAACAGCAATTATGGCTGCGCTTTTTGCCATCCAAAAGACCGACCTCAAAAAGCTCACGGCCTATTCCACAGTGTCGCACTTGGGGTGGATTGTTGCCACCATTGGCGTAGGCACCCCCTTTGCCTTGGGGGCAGCATTGGTGCATACCCTGGCGCACGCCTTATTCAAGTCCTCGCTGTTCATGCTCATTGGCGTGGTCGACCACCAAACCGGAACTCGAAAAACCACTCGCCTTGGCAGCTCTTGGCGACGCCTGCCCTTTACCTTCAGCTCAGTGCTCATTGCCACAGCGTCGATGGCTGCACTACCACCTACGATGGGGTTCATCTCCAAAGAAGGAATGCTCGAGGCCTTTAGCGAAGCACCCCTAGGAAACGCAGGGGTCATAGCGCTCCTAGTCGCTGCCGGTCTTGGCGCGCTATGCACATTTACCTATTGCGCGCGCATTGTCTGCGATGGCTTTATCGACGGCGACCGAGACATGAGCGAGGTCAAAGAAGCACCACTGAGCTTGTGGATGCCAGCTGCACTACCTGGCGTGTTATCCCTGCCGTTGGCTTTTGCTGTCAGTAGCTTAAATGAGCCAATCTCTCAGGCAGTTGCAGTGGTGAGCGAAAACCCCCACGCTCATCTTGGACTATGGCATGGCATTAGTATGCCGCTAATGATCAGCACCGTGGTAACCATCCTTGGTGTTGTAGGCATCGTGGTGCGTAAGCGTATTTGGGCAGCGCTCGACGAAAAGAAATTGGCACCACTCAGTGGCAATGAGCTGCTCAATAGGCTCATCAGTCTACTGAGTTATTGCGGCAAAGGGTGCGCCTGGCTTGCCGATACGCTCAGCCCCACCAGACATCTTGGTTATATGTTTGCGTTGATCATTGTATTCGCAGCAAGCGTTACTATTCCTGGATTGATTCGCGGTGGCGTCGATGGCTTTCCTCTGCCGGCACGCCTGGGCACTGACTACCCCATTGACATTCTGGTGTTAGTGCTGATCTTGGGCACTGTTTTTGGTTTGGTACGGGCCAAAAAGCGAATTAGCGCGGTGGTCTTTACCAGTGGTGTAGGTGTTGCGGTCACTTTGCAAATTCTTGTATTGGGCGCGCCCGACGTAGCGCTCACGCAATTTATGGTTGAGGCTTTGGTCATCGTAATCATGATGCTGGTGATTAGACAGCAGCCAGATACCTTCCACCCGCAACACACGCGCAGCAAAGTAACTGCCGCAGTTATTGCACTAGGCGTTGGCGTCGCCACTTTCCTCGCTGTGTATGTGCTTGTTGGTAGGCGAGAGCGCAGCGAACTTGGTATGTGGTATCTGGAGCAAGCACCAAAAATCACTAATGGCGATAACGTGGTCAATACGATTCTGGTGGAGTTCAGAGCGCTCGACACCATGGGTGAACTTTCGGTACTTGGCATGGCTGCCATTGTGATTGCCGCAGTTGTTACCTCCATGCCACGCTATCCTTTTGCCAAGGGCACCCACCCCAAGCCGCTCAAAAATGCGCAGCGCAATGCCATTCCTTTGCGTATGCTCCTGCGCATTCTTACTCCGCTGCTGCTCATTCTGAGTGCACTGGTGTTTTGGCGTGGTCATTCAAGCCCTGGCGGTGGGTTCATTGCAGCGCTCATTGCTGGTGGCGCGCTCATGTTTTCGTATCTTGCCAAGGACAAAGACCAGCACATTTTCCCGATCAAGCTGCCGGTGTACCTCACTGGGGCAGGTATTCTCATTGCGCTAGGGGCAGGTTTTATTGGTTTGCTCGGTGGTTCTTTCCTCTATGCGTTCCACGGTCATTGGCTCGGGCAGCACTGGACTACCGCAATGATCTTCGACGTCGGCGTGTACTTGGCGGTGATCGGTATGCTTTCTATGGCTATCAATGCCCTTGGTGGCTATTTGCGCCCCGGAATGGAGTATCAGGATCTCAATTTCACCAGGCAGGATTCTCCGCTGGGATCTCCACCCAAGATTGAAAGGATTGGACAGGAGGGCGAGCTATGATTTTGGCATTGAGTATCGCTATTTTGATGGCAGGCGGCGTGTACCTGGTATTACAGCGTGGTATGTTGCGCATTATTTTGGGCATGACGCTCATCAGCCACGCCACCAACCTGCTGATTTTGAGCGTGGGAGTTCCTGCCTGGCGCGGCGAACCCTTCCCAAGCCTCACCCCGCTTACCGAGGCCGCCGACCCAGTGCCGCAGGCTTTTGTCCTCACCGCCATTGTGATCGCTATGGCAACCACCACGTATATGCTTACCTTGGCCGGGTTAGGGCGTTCCGACGACACTCTCGCCGAGGAAGTGGCCGATGAAGATTCCCCGCTACAAACTTTGGGACGCTCCACTAGCAGTGCCGAATTAGTGGCAGAACAAGCTACCAAGGAGGCAGATCGCTAATGGGTTCACTCTTAACACTCTTTCTCGCTATCCCCCTAGCCTGTGTTGCCCTGGCGACGATACTGCCCTGGCGGTGGGCTCGTGACGGTTTAGCATTACTCACTCCCCTTGGTACTGCCCTCGCAGGTGTCTGGCTCTTTGCTTATACGGCAGCGCATGGGATTCTGGGGCACTCCGTTGGCCTTTATATTGGTGAAGTGGCGATTACTTTCGTCGCTGATCGCTTGAGCGCCATCATGATTGTGGTGGCGTCGATAGTTACTTTTGCCTCGAATTGGTTTGCGATCGTCGCTGGTGAAACTCTCTCGCGGTTTTATTCCGCACTCTCCCTCATGCTTCTCAGTGGTGTTATGGGTGGCTTGCTCACCGCCGATTTATTTAACTTCTTCGTTTTTATTGAGGTCATGCTGCTGCCGAGCTATGGGCTCATGGCTATGACTGGCACATGGGCACGACTATCTGCTGGACGCACTTTCGTACTGGTCAATCTCGCCACCTCTACCCTGCTATTGATCGGCGTCTGCATTGTCTATGGGGTCAGCGGCACGGTCAATATCGCATTGCTGCGCGGTACTGCAGCAGGCAACGGACCTATGGTCGTAGCAATGGGAATCGTAGTCATTGCTTTGGTAATTAAAGCGGGTCTTTTCCCTGTGCATACCTGGCTACCGCGTTCCTATCCAGCGACGTCAGCCTCAGTGATGGGTCTGTTCTCTGGGCTGCACACAAAAGTGGCGGTCTATATGCTGCTGCGTATCTATGTCATCATCTTTGACCTTAGCGCTCGTTGGATATGGCTGATCACTGCCGTGTGCGTAGCATCCATGCTCGTTGGTTCTTTCGCAGGGCTTGGCGAGAACTCAATGCGCCGTGTCCTGGCTTATCAAATGGTTGGCGGTATGCCTTTTATCGTCATTACCTTTGCATTTAGCGCAGGCACCGATAATGCAATAATGGTGCTTGCCGCCGGCATCTTCTACGCAATTCACCATATGGTTACCGTCGGCTCGCTCATCCTCACGGCGGGGGCGCTGGAAGAAACCTATGGCACTGACTTGCTCAGCCGACTCTCCGGGATAGCCAAGCGCGACCCGTGGGTAGCGGCAGTCTTTGCGGCAGGTTCCCTGTCGGTTATTGGTTTCCCGCCTTTTTCTGGACTCTGGGGCAAAGTGGGCGTTGTCCTCGGTGTTGCCGGGGCGCATAACGAGCAAGCATGGTTTGTGCTGGCGGTGATTGCAGTGGCCAGCTTCGGCGCTTTCTTAGCTATGCTGCGACTATGGCGCACAGTCTTTTGGGGAGCAGAGATGAACCGTGAGCGAATCCCGCATAATCTACACGTCCCAGCACGTCGATTAGCTCCTGGCGCAACCCTCATTGTGGTATCTTTCCTCATGTTCTGTGCTGCCGGTTTTGTGGTCGACAGTACCCAGGGCGCAGCTCGGGACTTGCTCAATACCAAAGATTACGCACAAGCAGTATTGTCCCAGGAAGGAGCCCACTGAGGTGAAAAAAATTCCGCATTTCTTTGGTTATGCCTTGTGGCTTATCTGGCAGATCATTCTCGCCACCTGGGTGGTTACCTGGGATGTGCTCACTGGCTCTAAAAAAGTTGATCCCTGCGTCGTGCATTATCCGCTGCGGGTCACTACCCCCGGTTATCTCACCGCTTTCTCAGCGTCTATCACCATTACCCCGGGCACGTTGTCACTCTCTTTTATCGACGACACCCACCTTGCAGTTCATGCAGTACACGGCAGCAATCCACAAGAGGTACTTGCTGATCTTGCGCATATGGAAGAAAAACTCGCGCCACATATTCGTGGCATCAAACACGACCTCGACCAAGCCCCCGTTTTCTATCCTGCACCAACCCCAGGAGAACACCACTAATGTCTACTTTTCTCACCTATGCGCTCTATGTATCTTTTGCCATGATTGCGCTTTCGCTACTGCTCTGCTTACTGTTGATGCTCAAAACTAAAGATCAGCTCAGCATTGCGGTTATTGCCGATATGCTGTTCTATGCCATGATCGGCTGCTATATCGTGTGGTCATTTTTTGGTCGCACCCAGATTGCCTATGAGGTGATTTTCCTGGCAGCGATCGTCGGCGGCACACTACCGACGATCTCCGTAGCTCGTATTATCTCCAAGGGGCGCAGATAAATGATATTAGAAATTATTGCTGCACTATGTGCGATACTCGCAGGGATATTGATGCTCACCACTGCCATTGCACTATGGCGCGCACCTGATGCCTTAAGCAGAGTAAACCTTTTAGGACCTGCCACTGGCGTGGCTGTACCTGCGCTTATTGTGGCTAAGCTGTGCGTCGACGGTGGTAGCGTTGGGGAGATCATTCGCGGTATCCTTGCCATTTGTGCTTTTTGGGTTGTGCTCGCGATTGGTTCCTTTATCATGGGGCGCTCGCTTTATGGGCTTACTCAGGATTAGGATAAGAAAACATGACTGATGATCTCGTCGCTTTGACGATAAAAGCATCGGGTATCCACCCCTCTACGTCGCGCGCAATAATTATTGACGCGCTCAGCTTTGATGAGGACGGACAAGAAGTAGGGCGATTCTACGCAGTGCTCAACCCAGGCACTGACCCAGGGCCGACACATCTGCATGGGCTCAGCCATGAACAAGTACAGCACGGAAAAAGATTTTCCCATATCCTCAAACCACTCGGGCGCTTTATCGACGGCAAAACACTCATCGTGCATAATGCGCCAACCACATGGGGATTTATTGTTTCGGAGGCGCGTCGAGCAATGAGTAGCGCCGCCAGAGCAAACCGCGCGCGAGGCAGAAATAGGCGACGCCAGCGAGTAGGTCATATCCCCGTGCCAGAAAAAATCATTGACACCCTCGCTACTGCCCGCAGGCAAGGACTGGATATAGCAGACACTCGGATTCGTTCCGTAGCACAGGCACTCGGGGTGGAAAGCACTCCGGCGCACGCAAGTCTGGCACGCGCCGCACAAAAAGCAGCGGAAACCATTAGAGAAGAAACCAGACTCTGCGCGCGCATTTACTTTGTCGAGGACGCGCGTGGTGAAGTGGTCAGCATGACCCCAGACTCACTGTGCCCCGACCGATTTGGCTTGCAACGCAGCGAGATACGCGTCGATGCCATGAACGCACCACGCCCCTTTACCAACCCCGGGGTCTACAGCACCACCACTGGATTAGTGCAAGGAATGGAAGTAGTAATCACCCCAGAGATTACTGCTGATCCCGATGAGCTTATTGCCGCCGCCGTACGCGAAGGGCTTGCCTACTCCGAAAAAATTACGCGCGCATCCAGCGTGGTGGTCTGCAATAAAAAAGCAGATTGGACGGGCAAAGCCATGCACGCTATGCGCAAAGGAATTCCGCTGCTCAGCGACACAGAGTTCCTCGACGCAGTCACACAGGTCGCCCCTGGGGTTTTGGTACATGATAGTTAGCTTTTCGGCGACTACACTTAGCGAGCATGAGTTCATCTCTTTTTCAACGAGCACGTACTGAACTTGCGATACGTGCAGCACAATTAGCCACCGTTGCTTCTCGAGCAACAGGGCGCGGATCAGGCGGCATGATCGGCGGGTTAGTTGCCGAAAAAATTGATCCCGATATTATGCGCTCACTGGGCAATGATCGCCCAGTCGCCATTGTGACTGGCACGAATGGTAAATCTACTACCACTCGAATGCTTGCCCGTGCCGTGCGTAGCGCACACAGTGTTGCCACCAATGAGGGGGGCGACAACATGGATGCAGGCATCATCTCTGCACTGCTGGCAGGAAAAAATGCCAGCCATATTGTGCTAGAAGTAGATGAGTTGCACGTGCCTGCCGTCGCGAGGCGGCTCAAACCACAGTGTTTGGTATTGCTGAATCTTTCTAGGGATCAGCTCGATCGCGTTGGTGAAATCAACAAAATTGAGCGTGCGCTGCGGGATTGTGTTGCGGAAAATCCACAGATGACCGTCGTCGCTAATTGCGACGATGTTCTGGTCACTTCCGTCGCCCTAGAGGCACAGCACGTGGTGTGGGTTTCTGCTGGTGCTGGCTGGTTTGGCGACGCGGTTTCCTGCCCACGCACTGGTGGGCATATTGTGCATGAAAAGCCGCATTGGTATGCGGCAAAACCACTAGAGTCAGGCGCACGGTTCGAGCGCCCACAGCCTGATTGGGCAATCGATCACGATGGCGTGCACAGTCCTGGTGGCGCAACCACTGCCTTGGAATTAAAATTGCCGGGGCAAGCGAATAGAGGAAATGCCACCCAGGCCATTGCCGCAGCTGTGGAATGCTTTGACATTGGGCTAGCGCAGGCTGTTCAGGCAGTGGCAGAAGTCGACGATGTGGCTGGTCGCTATTCCACGTACACGCTTGGAGAGCACCAAGTACATTTATTGCTCGCTAAAAACCCTGCTGGGTGGCAGGAAGCGCTCTCTATGGTCGATCGCAGTGCTGAAGGACTGGTGATTGCGGTCAATGGGCAAGTTGCCGATGGCGAGGATCTTTCTTGGCTCTGGGATGTGCAATTCGAGGATCTCGCCCAGCTCGATGTCAAAGCAGCTGGGGAACGCGGCACTGACCTAGCAGTACGCCTGACCTATGCCTCCGTGCACCATGAATTAGTCAAGGACCCGCTCAAAGCTATCCGCGCCTGCCCGCCTGGGCGCGTGGAGGTGTTGGCAAATTACACGGCTTTCCGCGATCTCAAAAAAGCAATCGACCATGAGCTAAAGGAGAAGAACTCATGAGTACCTTGTCCATTGGTTTAGTATTGCCCGATGTACTAGGCACCTATGGCGACGACGGTAATGCCCTGGTGCTGCGCCAACGCGCCAGAATGCGTGGCATTGATGCCGAGATTGTCACTGTTCACCTTGGTCAAGCAGTGCCCGAGCACCTGGATCTCTACTGCCTTGGCGGCGGCGAGGACACTGCACAGATTTTGGCAGTTGAGCACTTGGCCAAGGAGAAAGGCTTGCAGCGGGCGGTGCGCAATAATGCGCCAGTGTTGGCTATTTGCGCTGGGTTTCAGATCCTCGGCGAGTCGTTTAGGGCAGGTGGCAAAATTATTGATGGTTTGGGGCTTATCGACGCCACCACAGTGTCTATGCAGCGGCGTGCTATTGGCGAAGTGCGTTCCACCCCCGCACTGAGCGAATTATCCGAACCGCTGACTGGTTTTGAGAACCACATGGGTGCCACTATTTTAGGTGCCGACGCCACTGCGCTGGGTACGGTGAGCAAAGGAATTGGCAACGCCGACGCCTACGCGGTGGAAGAAACCGGCGCACCTAGTGAGCAGAAAGTAGCCGAGGGCGCTATTCAAGGTAGCGTTTTGGGCACCTATATGCATGGTCCTGTTTTGGCTCGAAACCCTGAGCTTGCGGATTTGTTATTGGCGCGCGCCTTGGGTACGCACCTTGAACCTTTGGATTTGCCGGTGGTAGACCAATTGCGTAAAGAGCGCTTGGCTCAATAAGAAAAGCTCCAGGTTTCCCTGGAGCTTTTGTGTTACTTTTGCAAAACGCCGAAGCGGTGGCGGGTTGTGGATACTGCCTGTTCTAGGAGGAAGTACAGCAACTCACGACGGCCGTCGGCAAGCACTGGCGCATCGAGAATCACAGAGGAAGACTCCACGGCACTGCTGTAGAGCTGCTCAGGTACCTCGCCAATGGCACGAATGCGTTGGAAGGAGGTGCCTGCAACACTAGCTGCGAACTCTTCATCAGAAATGACCTCTACTGGCACTGGTAGCTGCTCAGCTACCTCAGCAGCTGCTGAGAATACAGTTTCGGTGCCGCTGAGTTGCGCCGCCAATTTCAGGCGCAGAATCTCCACTGCACGAGCGCCTGCACCAACGCGTACTTTAAGTGGCGCAAGCAATGGGCGGTAGCGGAATACATTGGACTCGCTACGTAGCGCGGTGCGGTCATGTTCTACTCCGAACTCTTCACGCCATGCGATTGCGTCGAGACGCGCAGCTGCGTCGAGGAAAGCGCGATCTTCTTCGCTAAGCTCGACTTGGCGAGTAAGCTCACGCAAGGTACGTGCGATTTCTGGATCCAAGGTAGTAGCTGGGATATTGTCCAAGTCGCCGTCGCGCCATGTACCCTGCTGGGCTACGTAGTTTGGTCCGCCTGCTTTCGCACCTTGGCCAATGGCGGAGTTCTTCCAGCCGCCGAAGGATTGGCGTTGCACGATTGCGCCAGTGATACCACGGTTGATATAAGCGTTACCCACCTCAACGTGCTCACGCCAATATGCGATTTCTTCTTCGTCGAGAGAGTGCAAGCCGCCAGTGAGTCCGTATCCTGTGGCGTTTTGGAGCTTAACGGCTTCTTCGAGAGTCTTAGCGCGCATAATGCCCAGCACTGGACCGAAGCACTCATTGGTGTGGTACCAAGAGCCTGGTGCGACGTTGTCACGCACGCCTGGTGACCATAGGGTGCCTTCTTCGTTGAGTTTCTTGGGCTGGATGAGCCATTTCTCACCTGGCTCAAGGGTGGTCAAACCACGCAGTAGTTTTTCACCTGGAGCTTCGATGACACCATTCATGGTGGTGGTGATGTCGGTACCATAGCCGACTTTGAGGGTGTTCACTGCGTCGAGCAGCTGTCCCATGAAACGCTCTGATTCTCCTACGCTACCGACGAGGATAACCAAAGAAGCAGCGGAACATTTCTGGCCTGCGTGTCCGAATGCGGAGCGGTAAACGTCGTTCACTGCCAAATCTGGGTCGGCTGCCGGGGTGACCACAATCGCGTTCTTACCGGAAGTTTCTGCGTTGATAACCATCTTTGGTTTCCAGCCGCGGAATAGTTTTGCGGTATCGGATGCGCCGGTGAGGATCACGGAATCGACATCTTCATGGGATACGAGCCTGCGTCCTGCTTCTGCTTCATCAGCGTTGATGAGCTGGACAAGATCGGTGTCCACACCCGCTGCTGTCAAGGCGCGGTGCACGGCTGCGATGGCTACCTCTGCACAGCGCACTACCTGCGGCGCTGGTTTGATGATGACTGCGGAGCCAGCAGCAAGGGCGGCGAATACACCGCCGAGTGGGATTGCCACTGGGAAGTTCCACGGTGGAGTGATAACTGCCACCTTGTATGGGGTGAATACGCTTCGGCTGTGTTCAAGCGCGCGAGCTGACTCGGCGTAGTACACGGCGAAGTCGATTGCCTCAGAAATCTCTGGGTCGGCTTCCGCGACGGTCTTGCCTGATTCATGGGTCATGACGCTGATAAGCTCGCCGCGTGCGTCGGCAAGTGCGTCGCCGATTGTCTCTAGGATATGAGCGCGCTCTTTGGCACTTAGCGCTGCCCACTGTTGCGCCTGAGCTACTGCGGTAGCTACTGCGGTGTCGATTTCAGCAGGGTCGGTAATGACTGGCGATACCACTTCACCTGGGTCTTTGCTTAAACAATCCAGTGCCCATTCGCGGTTTTGTCCCAATGATGGGTCGGTGTCTGGTTCGTTGATGAACCCGCCAGGACGAGAATGAGACTGTCGACCGGACTCCGTCAATCGGTTCTGGGTGCGGTTAGGTCCGGCAAAAGTGCTCCAGCGGTCGCGTACTGCATTGCGGAAGCGTAGCTCTTGATCCTCGAGAGGAGTGAGGTGATCAGGACCTTCTACCTCTGGGGCGAAGAGTGCATAGAGGAAGTTTTGTTTCTCGCCATTTTCTTCCAGACGACGTACCAAGTAGGACACAGCAACGTCGAAGTCTTCTTCGTGAACCACTGGGGTGTAGAGAATAAGCCCACCGACGACTTCCTTCACTGCACGAGATTGCGCAGGTGCCATACCCTGTAGCATCTCGATGTCGAGCTGCTTATTGACGCCACGAGCTGTGGCAAGTTCATGGGCGATGGCCACGGTGTAGAGGTTGTGCGAGGCAACACCAATGCGCACATTTTCTGCGTGTTCTGGCTGCAGAATGTAGTCCAGGAGTCGAAGATAGTTCGCATCTACTTCTTCTTTGGTGTGGTATGGTGCTTGCTCCCAATCGTGGATTTCCGCATCAACGCGTTCCATTGAAAGGTTTGCACCCTTAACCAGGCGAATTTTAATTCCTGCACCGCCTTGCGCGCGACGCTGCTTGGCAAACTCAGCAAGTTGCACGAGTGCGTCGAAAGTATCTGGCAGATACGCCTGCAATACGATACCGGCTTCAAGGTCAAGGAATTCTTCTTCCGAGAGCAATTCGGTAAAGAGTTTGATGGTCAGGTGAAGATCCTTGTACTCCTCCATGTCCATGTTGATGAAGGCGTGTGGGCTGCGCTTTTTGGCTTCGCGGTACAGTGGACGCAAGCGGTCTTTGAGGCGTTCGGTATTGCCTTCAATATCCCAAGGATTCAATTGGGCGCACACGCTTGATGCTTTGATCGACGCGTAGGTAACCAATGGGTTTGCCAATAGTTGACGAGTGCGCTCAAGGCGTGACTTTGCTTCTTTTTCGCCGAGCACTGCCTCACCGAGAAGGTTGAGGTTGAGCTGGAATCCATCAGCTTTTGCTTTGGCAAGCATTGCGTTGAGGGCTTTGCCTTCTGCGTCGAGCACAAGGTGCCCAACCATTTGGCGCATACGCTTGCGAGCCAGTGGCATAACCAGTTTTGGTGCCAGTGGTGCTACGAGAGAACCAGCGGTTACTAATCCTTTGTCGATTGCGCCGATGAAGTCAGGGAGAGTTGAGCCTTCGGCGAAGGGACTAGCGAGCCGACTCAGTTCTTTTGCAGCAACTTTATTGTCTTCAGGGCGTGCTACGCGGTCGACGAATCCCATGGTGAATTGGATGCCGTCGGCGTCGCGTACCAAAGCCGCAAGCTGTTCGGTGGACTGTGCTTCTTTTTTAGAGGCAGCGTTATTGGTTACCGCTAACCATTCTTGAGCACGGACAACTGCTTTTTCGACAACATTGTCAAGATCTGCTGCATTAGCAATAGGGGTATTTGCAGGAGTAGTCATCATTATTTCTTTCATGAACTAATGTACATTCACTGGCACTGTGCCACGGCAGCATGAACTGCTGGCATAGTTGAAGTGAAATGTGAATAAAACTGATGGTGATACCGGCAAGGAGTGCCTGGGTATCAAGATTTTGCTAAGAAATGTTAGACAACAGGTGGGCGATCAGAGACATGACGTTCACGGTCACGAGTGTTCACTAGCGCCAGCCTCTCTTTCAGTACCCGAATTATCAACCTTCGGTGATAAGTACACACGAATTGAGGTGAGTATAAGCAGCAATAGAGAACTCAAACAACACACAGAACTCACCCTTGCCTTATTTTTACCCCCGCACAACAAAAACACGCAGTTAAATGGCGTTTCCACTCAAAGGTGATGGTGTAAAAATACCCCCAAACTAGAGTCGTAATCTACCGCTAAG